>JAHHQW010000019.1 GCA_020026195.1 Prevotella sp. | reverse complement strand
ATAATTTTATTTTTAATAAAAATAAAAAAATATGAAACTAAACAATATTAAGATACATAATTTTAGAGGTTGTCAAAATGTCCAATTGGATTTTGATAAAAATATGACAGTAATTGTAGGAGCCAATGGGTCTGGAAAATCAACCATATTGGATGCTATCTCTATTTCATTAAGCTGGATAATAGCGAGAGTACGGAATATAAAAGCTCAGGGATTATTTATATCAGACGAAGAAATATATAATGGCCATAAGGCTGGATATATTGATGCGCAATTTGATAGAATAGAAAAATTGCTAATACCAAGTAAAACGCAAAAAGGATTTTCGAAAGAATATATGTCAGACCTTAAAGACTTAAATAGATATTGCGGTTCTATAAGGGAAAAGATTGAACTGACAGAAAAAAAGACTTCATTGCCTATTTTGGTAAAATATGGTGTTCGTCGTGCTGTGGTAGATATTCCTTTGCGTATCAAGAAATCGCATATATTTGATTTATTTGAAGCATATGAGAATTCCCTTAGGGGGGATGCCAATTTTAGGAATTTCTTTGAATGGTACAGAAATCAAGAAGATATTGAAAATGAAAATTTGAGAGAGTCCTATAATTTATTTAATAGAGGTAATCCGAATACTTTTCATCCTGATAAAACTCTTGAGACTGTACGAAACTCTATTCGGAAATTTATGCCTGCATTTGATGAAATCCGTGTAACACGAAACCCGTTACAAATGTGCATAAAAAAGAAGGGATGTTCTCTTAATGTTAGTCAGCTATCAGATGGAGAAAAGATTTATATGGCTTTAGTTGGCGATTTATGTCGCAGACTGACTTTAGCGAATCCTACATTAGATGATCCTTTGCAAGGAGAGGGTATTGTCTTGATTGATGAACTGGATTTGCACTTACATCCCCAATGGCAGACAGAAATTGCCATAAAATTATGCGAAACTTTTCCAAATATTCAGTTTATTGTAACGACCCATTCTCCATTGGTGATAACAAATATTCAAAGCCGTCAACTCAGAATATTGTCGTCGACTGACGAGGGGGTTAAAGTTTTATGTAACGTAGGATCTTATGCATTGCCGGTGTCTGTAATATTGAAGGATGTTATGGGTATTACCAATGAACTGCCTTTTAAAATAGAAAAAGAGTTGCTTCCGGAGTTGTATAGATCTATTCACGATGGTGATATTGACAAAGCCAAACAAATGTGTTCTGAATTGGAAAGTCTGTCACCGGACTTCCCGGATTTAGTAAAGATTCGTAAGTTTATAGAAATTAAAAGCCGTTCGTTACAATGAAACATATAATAAAATCATCTGAGCCTGTTTCATTTACTACTTGGAAACTGGATAATCCAGGACTTAGATACAGAGATTTGCATGGAAGTCCTAAAAGGGATTTGAAGAATGCATTGATAAGTGAACAAAAACATTTATGCTGTTATTGTGAGCGTAGAATATCTGAAACAGATAGCCATATTGAGCATTTCAAACCAAAGGGAAATCCATTGTATCAGAATTTGGAGTTGGATTATAATAACCTTCATGCATCTTGTATAAAGTATCTTTCCACTGGTGTGGAACCGCAATGTGGGCACAAAAAAGGAAATATTTATACCGATACACTTTTGTCACCGCTTGAACCGGATTGTGCCTGTCATTTTTGGTATACTATGGATGGATTAATACACGATACGGATGACATAGGGAAAGAAGCGATAGATATTTATAATTTGAATTCTGAAACTTTGATTAAACAAAGGAAAGGGTTAATAGATTTCTTTACAAGTAATCATTCATCAGAAACTGATATTATTGACCATTTGGATAGTTCTAAATCATGTTTAGGTGAGTTTTATACAATGATTGAGTATTTACACAATAACAATAATATTTGATTCTGAAATAGAGAAAACGTTTTTAATTATGAGTGAGGGATGAAACTGAAGTATAAATACCAGCGCTTTCAGGCTGATGCAGCCAAAAGTGTGACAGATATATTTATCGGTCAGCAATATTGTGATAGTGCTGATTTCCTGATAGATCAAGGTAAGAATAAAGGAGTGTTCGATTTGACTGGCTTTGGTAATCAGAAGTTGATGCTTGATCGGGAGTCAATTACAGAGAATCTAAGACAAATTCAGATGAACTGGGGACTTAACCCTGTTGAATATTTGCAAGGTGATATTTCAAATCCGATGTTCACCATTGAAATGGAAACTGGTACTGGTAAGACTTATACATACATCAAGACAATGTACGAATTGAACAAACTGTATGGTTGGAATAAGTTTATTATAGTAGTACCCAGCATTGCCATTCGTGAAGGTGTACAGAAAAGTTTTGAAACGATGCAGGAACATTTTGCTAATGAATACGGCAAGCGTATCCAGTTTTTTGTCTATAACTCCAAGCAACTTTCCAAGATAGATAGTTTTGCTAGTGACAGCGGACTGCATGTTATGATTATCAATACACAGGCTTTTAACACTTCTATGAATGAAGATAAAAATAAAGAAGGTCGTGGGGGTGATGCGGCAGCTCGTATTATTTTCTCTAAGCGTGATGAATTTGGTAGTAGAAGACCTATTGATATTCTGGCTCAGACAAATCCAATTATGATTATTGATGAGCCACAGAGTGTCTTGGGTGCTAACAAAGGTAATGCGACTCGTAAAGGACTTGCAAAATTTCATCCACTGTTTACTTTGCTTTATAGTGCCACACATCGAAAAGGTGATGTTTACAATATGGTATACAGATTGGATGCTATGGATGCCTATAACAGAAAGCTTGTAAAGAAGATAGAAGTAAAGGGTATCTCCCAACATGGTTCAACGGCTACAAACGGCTTTTTGTACTTAGATGAAATAGTAATAGGTAAAGGAAATCCACGGGCTCGTATTTCGTATGATATAAAAACTTCTAATGGATTCAAACAAACAACAAAGTTGGTTGGTGAGAACTTCGATCTTTTTGACCAGAGTGGCGGTTTGGCTGAATATGAAAATAATTTTGTAGTAGAACGAATTGATGGCGTAGCTGGTAGTGTTCGCTTTCTCAATGGAATAACAATTTATGAAGGTGATGCTATTGGCAAAATCAATGAAGATATGTTGCGACGCATTCAAATTCGTGAAACCATCCGTACACATATAGAAAGAGAAAGAGATTTATTTCATAAAGGAATAAAGGTTTTATCGCTGTTCTTTATAGACCATGTTCAGAATTATCGTATCTATGACAAGGGTGGAACAAGTAATGGGAAATATGCTGACATGTTTGAAGAAGAATACAAACGTGTTTTGGAAGAAATGCAACCATCTTTTAACGATGATGCCTATCTTCAATATCTCAATAAATTCAAAGCTGACAAGGTTCACCAAGGATATTTTTCTCAGGATAAAAAGGGTATAGCTGTAGATTCAAAAGAAAAAGAGGGAGATAATGAAATACGTGCCTACGATTTGATAATGAAGAACAAGGAACGTTTGCTGAGTTTCGAGGAACCGGTACGCTTTATATTCTCTCATTCTGCGCTGAAGGAAGGTTGGGACAATCCGAATGTTTTTCAGATTTGTACATTAAAAGATACTGCTAACGAAATAAAGAAACGTCAGGAAGTGGGGCGTGGTATGCGTCTATGCGTTAACAAAAATGGAGAACGTCAAGATCAGGAAGTATTAGGCAGTGGTGTGTTTGACGTAAACATCCTAACAGTTATAGCTAGTGAAAGTTATGATAATTTCAGTAAGCGACTCCAGACAGAACTTGCTGAAGATGTAGCAGATCGTCCAGTGCAAGTCACAGCACATCTTTTCGAGGGTATTGTAATGACTTCCACAGATGGAACTGAATATGTAATCAATAAAGAATTGGCTTGTGAAATTCATGAAGAGTTAATCTGTAATGGTTATGTAAAGAAAGGCAAACTTACGGAGAAATATTTTAATGATAAAAAGAATGGGACTCTTGATATGGGTGAAGAATGGAATCCAATAAAAGAGGGTATCATAAGAAGACTGGAGATTATTTTCAATCCTGATAGTATGTTGCCAGGTAATGCACGTAAGCCTAAGGTGGCGACTTTTAGAAAGGATCTTTTTAAAGAGAAGTTTTTAGATATATGGAAACAAATTAATATAAAGACTTACTATAAAGTAGATTTCAGTACGGATGAACTTATTAAAAAAACGATAGAAAATATTGATAAATATCTGAATGTTACAGAGATACGTATTGTTGTTGAAGGAGGCTCGCTTGAAAATATACGTGATAAGCAATCGCTTCAAGCTGGCGTAGCTATGACTACTGCTAAAACACGTACCATTCATGTTACAGAAGCCATTGGCAATAGTGTACGTTATGATTTGATTGGTGATTTGGTGAATGCAACAGGACTTACTCGTAAAACGATTGTCAAGATATTAAAGGGTATAAAACCTGTCACGTTTGCACAGTTTAAGATGAATCCGGAAGAATTTATTACTAAAACGGGTAATATTATTAATGATGCAAAAGCTATTGCAGTAATTCAGAAAATTTCGTATGAACGTACTTCTAACACGTATGATGTTGATGTTTTTACTGAAAGTACCATACGAGGTAATTTGGGAGTTAATGCAATAGAAAGTTCAAAATCACTCTATGATATAGTAGTAATAGACAGTCAAGGTGTAGAAAAGAATTTTGCAGAGTCTTTGGAGAATCAAAATGATGTGGAAGTTTATACAAAACTACCTCGTGGATTTTATATCAATACACCTATGGGACATTATAATCCTGATTGGGCAGTAGTATTTATGGAGAAGAGTGTAAAGCATATTTATTTTATTGCCGAGACTAAAGGTACTAATTGGAAGGATTCAGAACTTCGTGGTGTAGAAAAAGCAAAAATAGAATGTGCTCGTCGGCATTTTCTAGCTATTAGTGATAATAAAATTCAATATGGAATTGTAAAAGATTATCAGACATTATATAATTTAGTAACGAAGTAATTTTGATTAAGGATTATTAATTGGCACTTAGAATTATACATTAAATAATTAGAATACATTGGTAAAATATATTATGCAAAGAAGAACTTTTTAAAGCTGTTTTTCAAATAGTATAAGCCTTTTTTAATATTGTAGAGGTAGCCATATTCACAATTATAGTATTGGAAGTTGAGTAGATAAATATCATAAAAACGGTAACTAAAATGAAATATAATTCGATTTAGTTACTGTTTTTTATAATTATGTTTGATGTTGTATGTAATAAAATGTTTTGTGTTTTCGAATATTTAATTAAGTACTTTGAGCATTTATTTTGCTATATACGATTTCGCTAAAGGTATAGGAACACAATTTTTTATTTTCTCGCTTAGTTGTAGGAACGTGATATACGTCTGTAAATATGATAAAAGGGAATAGGGTAGAAAGTTTAAACAAAAAGGTTTAAACTTACATCCTTGTAGTCTTGTTAATAAGATAATAGTCGAGGATTGTTATTGCAGCCATGGCCTCGACGATAGGTACTGCACGCGGAACGACGCACGTGTCGTGACGTCCTGAAGCCTTCATGGTTATTTCATTGCCTTTAGTATCTATGGTGTCCTGTTCCATCATTAAGGTGGCTACAGGCTTGAAGGCAACACGGAAATATATGTCGCTTCCGTTACTTATGCCGCCCTGAATACCTCCGCTGTGATTAGTCAGGGTAGTGATGTCGCCACATGCGGTAGTGGCAAAAGAATCGTTGTTGTTGCTGCCTAACGATGAGGCTGCATCAAAGCCGTCGCCATATTCAAATCCTTTGGCAGCGTTGATGGATAACATTGCCGAACCCAGTGCAGCATTCAGTTTACCAAACTCAGGTTCGCCGAGACCTACGGGACAGCCCTTGATTACACACGTAATCACACCGCCGGTAGTATTTCCCTCATTCTTTAACTGTTTGAGGAGATTCTCCATATCGGCAGCCTTTGAAGCATCGGGACAGCGTACTGCATTGTTCTCAGCCTCTGCTAAGTTATATTTCTTATAGTCCTTGTCCAGTGCTATGTTGCCAATCTGCGAAGTATAAGCCTCTATGCTGATGCCAGTCTTACGCAGCGCAAGTTTGGCAAGTGCTCCTGCCACACATCTGCTTATGGTAATACGTGCAGACGCTCTGCCACCACCACGATAGTCGCGTATTCCGTATTTCGTGTGATAAGTATAGTCAGCATGCGACGGACGATATACGTCCTTTATAGAGTCGTAATCGGCACTCTTATGAGTCTCATTGTATATGACGAATCCAATAGGGCATCCTGTGCTTACGCCTTCGAATATGCCGCTTAGAAAACATACCCTGTCCTTCTCCTTACGGTCGGTAGTCAGCGCGTTCTGTCCTGGTCTGCGTCGTGCCAGTTCGGCATTGACGAAGTCCTCGTCGATGGTAATGCCCGCAGGCATACCGTCGATAACGCCGCCTATTACCTCGCCGTGGCTCTCGCCGAATGAAGTAAGACGGAATATGTTTCCAAACGTATTACGCATATTTTTTGCCTGTCAGATTAATGATGACATCCGCAGCCAGAACCACATTCATGGTCATGCTCGTCTTCGCAGCCACAGCCGCAGTCGCCACCGCATTCGCCGCTACAGCTTCCACATCCGCAGCTCTCATTGTTCATGGCGTTCACAAATTCTGTAAGCTCATCCTTTGTAGCTACATGGTTGTCAAGAACCTTACCTTCAAAGAGAAGATGCTTGCCAGCAAGAGGATGGTTGATGTCCATTACAACCTTCTTGTCTGTAATCTTTGTGATTGTTCCGTAGAACATGGCACCCTCAGAATTCTGCAAAGGAATTACGGCACCTACGTGGAACATTTCCTCATCAAACTTACCGCCGTCTACACAGAACATGCTCTTGTCGAGTTCGTCTACCATGTTCTCGTTACGTTCGCCGTAAGCCTCTTCGGGAGTCATCTCGATAGTGTATTCCTCACCAGCCTTGAACTTAGAGATCTCAGCCTCAAACTTAGGCAGTGCGAATCCCATGCCGCTGATGAATACGAACGGACGGCCTTCCTGTGTTGCTTCTTTCAATTCTTTTTTACCATCTTCAACAGCGAACAGCTGGTAAGACGTTGCGATATACAAATTTTCCATTTCTTATTTATTACTTGTTACAATGTTTTAAAAATCAATCATCACCCTTGCGTTAATCTGTCTGCCTGTAAGGTAGTTGGGGATAGCATACTGATGGTTGGTTACGTCGGTAATCCAGTAATAGGAGTTAACGTTACTGATGTCGAAGAGGTTCAGACAGTCAAGTCCCACCCATATATTCTTTATTATATTCTTCTTTTTCTTTGTCTTGCCGTCGAAAGCCAGATAACTCATACCGATGTCGGCACGTTTGTAGGCCGGAGCACGGAACGACATCATCTCTGCTCCCTTGTGGGGAGGACCGAAGGGGAGTCCGTCGGCATAAGCTAACTTAAGCGACATCTTCCATCTTTCAGTACCGGGGAAGTAGTCGGTGAAGAACAGGTTGAGTGCATAACGCTGGTCGGTAGGCAGGGGGATACTCTTGCCGTTAAGTTTCTGGCGGGCGTTCATGTAAGAGAAACTAACCCATGAGTCAGTTCCGGGAACGAACTCGCCGTAGAGCTTAAGGTCGATACCCATGGCATGACCAGAGCACTTGTTCTGTCCGTCGTATGTAATCTTTACGTTGTTTACGCTATAGGGGATAAGGTCGTTCAGAGCCTTATAATAGATTTCGGCAGAGAACTTATAGTTACGTTCCTTCATCTTGAAACGGTAGTCGGCACCACCGATGAAGTGGATAGATCTCTGACTCTTAATCTTGTCGTTGAGACGTGCCTGAGTAACGCCGTCGATTGTAGTTGTGTCGCGCAGTTCCTTGAAGAAAGGAGCCTGATAGTACAGACCAGCTGCCACACGGAACACTACGTTATGATTGAATGCAGGAACGATGCCGAGCGATACACGTGGTGAGAGGATTGTCTCATGGTTGAAGTTCCAGTGACTCATACGCAGACCGTAGTTCAGCGTGAAGAAAGTGTGACCGCCACGGCTGTTAAACTTATAAGTGTCCTGAATGTAAGTCTCAGAACGCTGTGCATGGAGTTTGTTACGAGACTTGAGGGTGTAGATAAGATGCAGGTCCTCGCCAGTGTGCGGAATAGAATAACCGCTTGAGTCACGCATCTCGTAGTTTGAACTGTTCTCCTCAATACGTTCTATCTTATATGTGAATCCGGCCTTTATGTCGTGATGACCGCGCTTGTGGTCTAAAGACAACTTGAAGCTCTGAACGTTTGCGGTAAGATAATTACGCGCATGTTCCATATATGTACCGACGCCCAGTTCCTCGCTTGTCTCGCTCTGAGTAAGCCAGTACTGACCCTGGATGTCGTATTTTTCCTGTTCGCGTGTGTGGAATGCCGATGTGTGGAATGCCACCTTGGTGTTCTTGTCGAGCTGACCAGTGATGCCGAGAGTTCCGAAGAATGTACGGAAGACGTCTTTCTCCTGACCGTCGAAATAAACCTTGAAGTTCTTTACGTTTTCGAGAGTACCGAAACGAGTCTCGCGGTCCTCCGGGGTAAAGTTATAATGGTTGTCCGAAATGTTACCGATGAAGTCGATAGTCCATTTCTTATGAGGCTTATAACTGAAATAAGTCTGATAATCAAGGAAGTTAGGACTATATTCGCCCTTAGTGTCGAGTGTACCGAGGAGATAACGGTTAGTCTTGTAGCGCACGCTGTTGCTCCACGCCATCTTCTTGTTGGCAATACCTACATAGACGCCGGCACCGAGCATACTTGCCGATACCTTTGCCTCCAGACGCTTAGGACGACGATATTTGATGTCGAGTACAGATGACATCTTATCGCCATATTTAGCCTCGAAACCACCGGTAGAGAACTCAATTGATTCCACCATGTCGGGGTTGATGATACTAAGTCCTTCCTGCTGTCCGCTGCGTACAAGGAACGGACGATAAATCTCAACATTATTGATATATACACAGTTCTCGTCGAAACTACCGCCACGGACGTTATACTGTGATGAAAGTTCATCGTGCGAAGAAACACCTGCCTGCGACTTGATGAGTTCCTCTACCGCATTACCCGTGGTAGAAGGCATTGAGTTTACATCCTTCTTGTCAATCTTCTGTATCGTACCGGTCTGCTTGCGCTGTTCGGTAACTACTACTTCGGCAAGTTCGTTGTCGCTGTGAAGAACAATTCTCAGTGTCTGTTTGGAACGCGGACGGCGCAGTACACGCGTCTTCGACTTATAGCCAATCATAGAGAATTTAACCACAACGCTGTCTTCCGACCTCAGTTTCATGTCGAACTCACCTTTGAGGTTAGTCATAGTGGCGCGTCCCTGACTCATTACTGAAACAGAAGCAAACTCAATAGGATTGGCGTTCTCGTCTACCACACGTCCCGTCAGCGTAAAAGTCTGCGCCGACAGATTATGTGACAGAGTCACCAAGATAAATAATATTATTAATTTGAAAAGTCTTTTCTCCATACTAAGGATAAACGATATTTACGCTCCGTTATTGTAGCAATATCGTTAAATGTGGCATATATCTGTCAGGTTACGTCAATTCTTTCTCAGCACAAGACAGCACCATCCGTTTCGTTCGTACTGCTTTTCTACCTCAAGTCCCAGTGTCTGAGCCTTTTCCGACAGGATAGGAGCATCGTCGGTGTAGAATCCGCTGAGTACGAGGGATGCACCGTCTGCCATGACTCTTGCAAATGCGGGCATATCGGCAAGCAGAATGTTACGGTTGATGTTTGCCAGTACTAGGTCGAACTTATCTTCTACATCATCGAGAACATGAGCGTCACCAAGATGAACGTCAATTCCGCCGATGCCGTTGATTTCAGCATTGTGCAGAGTGTTTTCAGAACTCCAGCTGTCAATGTCGTAGGCAAACACACTCTGAGCACCATATTTCATTGATGCAATAGAAAGAATGCCGCTTCCGCAACCGCAGTCAAGTACTTTCTTTCCTCGTGCAGCACCGCCTATGATGTGAGTAACAATCATGCGGGTAGTCTCGTGCGTACCCGTACCGAAAGCCTGAACGGCATCAATCACTATCTCGTCCATTCCGTTAAGTTCCACGGGGTGCAGGGTGTCATGAACAATACATCTGCCTTCAATCTCGATAGGCTCGAATCCCTTTTTCTCCCATTCCTCGTTCCAGTTCTTATCCTCTACGGGCTCTACCTTATATTCGGCAGAGAAACCCTCTACGGGGAATGATGCAAGACCATCCTTCAGGACATCCTCGTCGAGCTGTCCTTCCTGAACATATCCGCTAACTAAGTCATCGTCTTCCTCGAACGATTCGCAACCTGCCTCGCCTGCAACAGCCGTTGCAATCTCGCGTGCAATTTCCATCAGAGAACCGTCAGAATCCGGTGTGCCGCTGTTATTTGAAAGCTTTATCTTAACTACGTTATATTTCATGATAAATGTTATTTATCCGCAAATTTATTAATTAATAGGGAATTCCCTACCATTATTTAGGGAAATTCCAATTATATGACAATAAAAATGGTTACATTTGCATTACTGATAGTTATAAACCGTTATTAAAAGAGGAGAACGATTATGAAAAAAATACTAATGATGATTCTTATGGCGCAGTTAATGCCGCTTACGCTCATGGCGCAGGACGACGATCTGTACTTTGTGCCTAAGGAGAATAAAGAAATAAAGAAACAGCGTCCGGCGCGTGTTGTTCCACAGCAGCAGACTTACTATTGTGGCAGCAACAGAGATGTTGATGAATATAATCGTCGTCCGTCGTATATGTTGGATTCTCTGAATAGCAAGAGACATCTTTTGGGTGCCGATTCGATAGTCGGTGACAGTAATGTGATGAAGGGCAGACGTATAGAGCCCGGAACGGATTACGATGATGGCGGCGACTACAGTTACACAAAGCGCATGAAACGTTTTGAGGGTTACGACTGTGGCGGAATGGACTATTCTGACTACTGCGATCTTTATAACAGCGGATACCGTAACGGATACATGGACGGACTTACTTCGTGGAACATCAGCATAGGCTGGTACGACCCGTGGTGGTTCTCAAGCCGTTTCTACGGATGGAACGGATGGTACAATGCTTATTACTTCGGTGGCTGGTACAACCCATGGTATTACGGATGGGGATGGTACGATCCCTGGTGGCCCGGTTATTATTATCCCGTACACCATTACAGATATTATTCTGGTTACAGAGGAACACGCAACCATTCTTACGGAGCTTATGGCAATGGCAGTCGCAGACACAGTGTCTACAACGGTCATTACAGAGGTAGCAGTCATCGCGGCAGCAACGGATATAACAACGGCAGATACAACAACAGCCGTAACCGTGGATTTGGTAACAATGGTTCATGGAACAACCGCAGCAACCGACGTAACAACAGTGGCTCATGGGAGAACCACAACAGACGCGGCAGCGACCTGAATCGCGGAAGCAGTTTCGGAGGCAGTCGCTCTAACCGTGGCGGTAACTTCGGTGGCGGATCACGCGGAGGCGGTTCTCGCGGCGGAAGATTCGGCGGTGGCAGATAATCATCTTATATTTACAAAGGACTTAAAAACGAATACTGATATGATAAAGAAATATGTAATGGCAATGATGTGCGCATTTGCAGTGTTGCCAGTATGTGCTCAGGAAACTTACGAGAATGCTCGTCTTGCAGGGCGCGACCTTAACGGTACGGCTCGTTATGTGGGTATGGGTGGTGCCATGGAGGCTCTGGGTGCTGATATATCTACTATTAGAACCAATCCTGCAGGTATCGGACTCTTCCGTCATTCTAAGGGTTTCGTGTCTTTCGGCATGGTGTCGCAGGATGATGCTAAGAAGTTTGCCGACGGCAAGCCCACTGTGATGAGCTTCGACCAGGCTGGTTTTGTGTTCTCGCTGCATTCAAGCGGAAGATCTTACGTAAACTTTGCTTTCAACTATAGCAAGAGCCGTAACTTCAATCAGATTCTGTCGGCAGCATCACATCTCGATGGTGCATCACAGAACAAACTGTCGTTCCTGAAGGGTATGGAAGGTGTGTTCTCTATTCCTTCGCTCGATGACGGACGTCCGCAGCTTAACGACTACGGAGAGATTGTATCGCCCGATAACACATTCTCACAGCTCGACTACCTCTATTATAATACGCTGCTCTATAATCCTAACCTGCCTGTAGACGAACAGTATGGTTTCTATGATGCAGACGGTTACAGAATGAACAGGGCTAATTCGGGATATATCGGAACATACGACTTCAACGTAAGCGGTAATATCAACGACCGTGTGTACTTAGGTGCTACGATTGGCATCCATGATGTTCATTATAAAGGTTACAGCGAATATACAGAACACATGCTTCCGAACATGGATAACGTGGAGACAACGATGCTTGATGATTCGCGCAGCATAACAGGTACTGGTGTAGACGTTCGCTTAGGCGTTATCTTCCGACCGATAGAGTATTCTCCGTTCAGAATCGGTCTGCACGTGGCAACTCCTATATTCTACGACCTTACCACATCTAACAATACACGACTCTCATACACAGGTTTCGATGGTAACGGTACGATAGGAGAGTCTTACGACTTTGAGTTCCGTACACCGTGGGAGTTTGGCGTCAGCATCGGTCACACTATCGGCAACTCTCTTGCCCTCGGTGCTTCTTACGAATATGCTGACTACAGCGACTGTAAGACAAAAATCAGCAACGGCGGATATTATGATGATTACTGGGGAGACTATTATGAAGATAATATAAGCGACCGTGCTATGAACTCGCACACTAACTCAACGCTTAAGGGCGTATCGACTATAAAGCTGGGTGCTGAATATAAGGCAATGAACAATCTCGCTCTGCGCGTAGGATATAACTATGTATCTTCAATGTACTCTAAGGGAGGATTTAAGGATGGTACTATTGATTCTCCGGGTTCTTACTACTCATCATCAACCGACTACACAAACTGGGGCGCAACAAACCGTATTACATGCGGTGTGGGTTACAGAGTAAACAAGTTTAATTTCGACATTGCTTACCAGTATAGTCAGCAGAAAGGTGATTTCTATCCCTTCCTCGAATACATGGCAGAAGATCCTCAGTCGGGACTTGATAATCTATGCGGTCATCAGAAGGTTGAGAACAACCGTCATCAGCTGTTGTTCACAATGGGATATACATTCTAAGACCTCTCGATCATAATCATATATAAATTAGAAAGCGGTGGAAGATTAGTTTCTTTCACCGCTTTTATTATAAACGTATTTCTTGCAAATTATTCAGATGATGGCAGGTGCGCGTATCACATTGTTAGTTTAAACCTGCACCACCCCGTAAAATTACTTGATAAGTAACTGATTGATAGTATCTCTTACTCTTTCTTCAGAAGTGTAGTCGATTAAAGACTCGTCTACGCCCTTGGCACCCATACATACATCGGGATTGACATATTCCATACGACCCTTTACAGGACGGCGGGCAGAGAAATGGAACTCGCATACGCCTGTTTCATGCTGAATCTTAGCAATGTTCTTTTCGTTTACGCCACATCCTGCGAGGATGGCAATGCGTCCGTCGGCAGCCTTCTTGATGTCGCGCAGCAGAGGAATACCCAGTTCGGCAGTGTTCTGCTGGCCAGAAGTAAGAATGCGGTTGAAACCTAATTCTATAATCTGTTCCAGACTCTCCATAGGATTCTTACAGCGGTCGAAAGCACGATGGAAAGTAACGTTCATGCCACGTGCGTGCTCCATGAGTATTGCGTTCTCGCGCATTGCGATGGTACCGTCGGGATTAAGACATCCGAATACCACACCGTCGGCGCCCAGCTTGCGGGCAATGTCGATATCCATTTCCATGCGGCGTATTTCCGAAGGAGAATAAGTAAAGTCGCCACCACGCGGACGGATTATAACATGCAGCAGAGTGTTCTTGAGAACCTCTCGCGAAACATAAATCTCACCATACGAGGGAGTTGTACCACCCTCGGGAATACCGGCACACAGTTCGACGCGGTCGGCACCGCCCTTCTCGGCAGCCTCGCAGCTTTCAACGCCGTTAGAGCATATTTCTATCTTAAAGTCTTCTCTATTCATAACAGATGCAAAAATACATAATTTTTAATAGTAAACGTGTATACGAATCGAAAAATATTAGTACCTTAGCAGTCAAAATGGAATAAAGCCCAACACAAAATGGAAAAAAGAAATTTTGTAACTATTGCCGATTTATCAAAAGACAAGATTTTGTACTTGATACGTCTGGCACAGGAATTTGAAAATCATCCTGACAGAGAGATTCTTAAAGGCAGAATCGTTGCCACTCTTTTCTTTGAACCCTCCACACGTACACGTCTTAGTTTTGAAACAGCTGCCAACCGCCTTGGTGCACGCGTAATTGGTTTTACCGATGCTAAGGTAACCAGTGCCACAAAGGGAGAAACGCTGAAAGATACACTTATGATGGTGTCTAACTATGCCGACGTAATAGTGATGAGACATTATATAGAAGGAGCTGCACAGTATGCCTCTGAAGTGGCACCGGTGCCTATCGTAAATGCAGGTGACGGAGCACATCAGCATCCCTCGCAGTGTCTGTTAGACCTCTATTCAATACACAAGACACAGGGTACACTCGAAAACCTGAACATATATATGGTAGGCGACCTGAAGTATGGTCGTACCGTACACTCGCTGCTCATGGCGATGCAGCATTTTAACCCAACATTCCATTTTGTAGCACCCGCAGAACTGGCAATGCCCGACGAATACAAACTGTATTGTAAGCAGAGAGGCATAAAATATGTGGAACATACCGACTTTAACGAGGACGTAATTGCAGATGCCGACATATTATATATGACGCGTGTGCAGAAAGAAAGATTTACCGATCTCATGGAATATGAGAAGGTGAAGGATGTATATACACTCACCAACTCTATGCTCTGCAAGGCAAAGGACAACATGCGCATTCTGCATCCGCTGCCACGTGTAAACGAGATTGCTTATGATGTGGACGCCAATCCGCACGCATATTACATTCAGCAGGCTAAGAACGGACTCTATGCCCGTGAGGCAATACTCTGCGACGTGTTAGGCTATACGCTTGATGATGTTATAAACGACAAGACCATTTTTGAGAAATAATATTATTCAGAATTATGGAAAAGAACAAACGACTGGTGGCAGCCATTGAGAACGGTACTGTCATCGACCATATACCTTCAGAAAAGACTTATCAGGTGGCCGACCTGTTAGGACTGAGAAATCTTGATACTCCCGTAACCATCGGTTACAACTATCCGTCTAAGAAATTGGGCAAGAAGGGACTCATCAAGGTTGAGGATAAGTTCTTCACTAACGAAGAAATCTCTCGTTTATCGGTAGTTGCTCCTAATGTAGTGCTCAGCGTAATACGCGATTACGAGGTTGTGGAGAAGAAAAGGGTAGAGACTCCGAACACCATAAAGGGTATTATAAAATGTAATAACCCGAAGTGCGTTACCAACAACGAACCGATGGAAACAGTGTTTCATGTAATCGACAAGGAGAATGGTATTGTAAGATGCCATTACTGCGATAAAGAACAGCTGATGGATGACGTAAAATTAGTGTGATAATTATCTTATAAATTTTGCATAATCGAAAATAATTTCTATATTTGCATAAAATCTAATCAAAAATACAAATAAAATTATGAAACAAGATCAGGTAGTGTTCGATCTTATTGAGAAAGAACACCAGCGCCAGCTGAAAGGCATGGAGCTCATAGCATCAGAGAACTTCGTTAGCGATGAAGTTATGAAGGCAATGGGTTCATACCTCACTAACAAGTATGCAGAAGGTTATCCTGGTAAGCGCTATTATGGCGGCTGTCAGGTAGTCGATGAAGTAGAGACAATAGCTATAGAGCGTATAAAGAAGATTTTCGGAGCAGAATATGCTAACGTACAGCCGCACTCAGGTGCACAGGCTAACATGGCAGTCCTTTTTACATGTCTGCAGCCGGGCGATACATTTATGGGAATGAACCTTGACCACGGTGGTCACCTTTCACACGGTTCTCCAGTAAACATGTCAGGTATGTACTACAACGCTGTAGGTTATAACCTGAATAAGGAAACAGGTCGTGTAGACTACGACGAAATGGAACAGCTCGCTTTACAGCACAAGCCTAAACTGATTATCGGTGGTGGTTCTGCTTACAGCCGCGAATGGGACTACAAGCGTATGCGTGAAATAGCTGACAAGGTAGGCGCTATCTTCATGGTAGATATGGCTCACCCCGCAGGTCTTATTGCTGCCGGTCTGCTTGACAACCCTGTTAAGTATGCTCATATCGTAACTTCTACAACACACAAGACTCTCCGCGGTCCTCGTGGCGGTATCATCCTCATGGGCAAGGACTTTGAGAATCCTTGGGGAAAGAAGACTCCGAAGGGCGAAATAAAGATGATGAGCGCACTGCTCAACAGTTCTGTATTCCCCGGAATCCAGGGTGGTCCTCTGGAGCACGTAATCGCTGCAAAGGCTGTTGCCTTCAACGAAATCATGCAGCCCGAATATAAGGAATGGGCTATCCAGGTTAAGAAGAATGCTGCTGCTCTTGCCGATGCTCTCATGAAGCGTGGCTTCACAATCGTAAGCGGTGGTACAGATAACCACTCTATGCTTGTTGACCTCCGTTCTAAGTATCCTGATCTGACAGGTAAGGTTGCTGAAAACGCTCTCGTTGCAGCTGACATTACTGTTAATAAGAACATGGTTCCGTTCGATACACGTAGTGCCTTCAAGACATCTGGTATCCGTCTCGGTACTCCTGCCATCACAACACGTGGTGCTAAGGAAGACCTCATGGAACTCGTTGCAGAACTTATCGAGCGCGTTCTCGATGATCCCGAAAACGAACAGAACATCGCATCAGTTCGTGCTATCGTAAACGATACAATGAAGGATTATCCTCTCTTCGCTTATTAATCTGAGCGTCCACTGAGGATTAAACATAATAATAGTCCGTACAGACATTTCTGTGCGGACTATTTTCGTTTTGTGACTTATGTAATAAATCATTTCTCTCCTTAAATTTCTAAAAACTCAGTGCTGGCGGTGCAACGTGGCATAAAGCAGATGCAGTGAATGTAAAAAATGTCGCTAATTACCAAATATATAGAAATAAATCGTTACTTTTGTAAAATCAACGTACCGCGTAATGAAGAATACGAAATATAAGATTTTCAGCATCGTTTCATTGGTGGCAGTCCTTGTGCTTCAGTTGTTCTGGATTTACAATATGTATGGCATGAGGGTGGAAGAGCTGCGCAAGGAATGCGACAATGTTCTCGGCTACACCATGTCGAAGGACGTTGAGAAGCGTCTCGCGTATTACAAGAAGGGACTGAACATAGAGACTGCGGGATATAACTTCACCGAGTCGCTCTATGATGCTCTGGGCAAGGCCGCAAACAAAGGATTCGACCTTGACACCATGCGTACCAATGCACTGCCGATATTAAAGGATAAAGGTATCTTCAGCGACGTTCTTATTTATCGCAAGAATCTAAAATCAGACAAGATAATAGAGCAGAGTGTTCATCGCGGCAACAGTGCCATATCGCCAATTCGCTCAATAACGAGCAATCCTGTGTATATAGACCGTAATAATAACGAAGCGCTGTTTTTGGTGCTGGTGAATGGTTACCGCTACGTAATAGGAAAGATGTGGCTCATAATTCTTACTACCATTCTTACCTGTACGGCCATGGTGTCGGGTATCATAGAGCAGCTGAAGATTATAGAACAGCAGAAGGCACTTGCCGACATACGTAATGACTTCTCATACGCCATGGTACATGACATGAAATCACCTCTGTCGTCGATAATTATGGGATGTAACTTTCTGAAAAGTGGAAAGTTAGATAATAAGCCAGATTTAAAGGAACAGTACTTTAAGATAGTGGAAAGCGAGGCAAATCATCTTCTTTCTCTGGTAAACAAGCTGCTTACTATATCTAAGCTGGAGAACAAAAAGATGATGATAAATAAGACTGTAACAGACATAGAGAAAATAATATCGACAATAATAGAGAACTATAATGCCAAGAAGGTTAAGGATATTACCTTCGTAACTGATCTTAAGACAACAACGGCATACGCCGATGAGAATTATCTTGCAGAGACCATAAACAACCTTGTGGACAATGCTGTAAAGTATTCTGGCGATGCGGTAAAGATTGAGATTTCAAGTTTAGAGAAAGATAACAATACGATAATAAAGGTTAGAGACAACGGAATAGGAATTTCAAAGAGCGACCAGAAGATAATCTTCGATAAGTTTGAACGTTCTGCTGTTCACGAACGTAACCGTAAGGACGGAGTGTCTGGTTTCGGTTTAGGACTCAATTACGTGTACCAGGTAATGAAGGCGCATGGCGGAAGGGTAACCGTGAACAGCGAATACGGTAAGTATTCCGAATTCTCTCTGTACCTGCCAAAAATAAAGAAAGTATGATAAACTTACTACTTGTAGAAGACGATAAGTCTCTTGCATTCATAGAGAAAACCGGACTGGAGGAAGTAATCGGTGGATATAAGGTTACTGTGGCAGAGAATGGCGCAGAGGGTTATGAGATGTGGCAGAAAATACAGCCCGACGTGATCATCGCTGACATTGATATGCCTGTGATGAACGGCTTCGAGATGGTAGAAAAGATAAGAAAGTCTGATAACGACGTGATTATAATATTCACTTCGGCTCTGACATCTCCTGACGACGTGAAGGCTGGTTATCGTCTTGGCATTAACAATTATGTAAAGAAACCTTTTGATCCAAGCGAACTGGATGCTCATATCCTTGCTCTCGTTAAGATGAAGAAAGGAGAGAAGATTCGTAATACTGCCGATATATATGAGATTGGGCGTTTTACGTTTGATGCCGAACAGAGCACTCTGAAGGACAATACTAAAGATAAGGTGATGACGCTCACTGCCATGGAGACCGGAATATTACAGCTCTTAGCAGAAAACAAAAACGAAGTGGTACGTCGCGAAGCTATCCTCAATCGTTTCTGGAACACAGAGGACGACTATTTTGCATCACGTTCTTTAGATGTATTTGTTACGAAACTGCGTAAAAAACTTGCTCCAGAGACTACTGTAGAGATTAAGACCGTAAGAGGTGTAGGACTGGCACTTATCGAGAAGTAATGGGCTTTATCTTCTCTGACATTCTCTTTGCAAGATAGATAACTACCCATGGGAATGCAACTGCTGCGATTACGGCTGCCGTGATGTATTCGCTTATCGGAGTGAGTACCAACATGAAATCGTATGCCGTCATTCCGAAGAATACAGGCCAGATGCTTCCGGTATGGTAATAAATCCATCCGGACAGTGTGAGAGGCAGGAACGAACATAACATAGGCAGTATGGCAGGTGAATTGAATTCTGCGAGTCCCGGCAGTGTAAATAATATTGCAACTACTACTGATGATATTATCGGGCGTTTAGACCATATTATAAGTTCGCGAAGTATTGCCGAAAGTATCACAGCCTCTGACGTGAGATGAATCAGGGAAAGGAGCGAAACCATCAGAATGTCATTGTCCATCCACATCTGAATAATAGAATAACGCGATTCGGGTATTTCGTTATTCATTATCCATTGCAGCGGCTGAAGTGCTGTCTTGAGCAGTATTATAGACAGTCCGCCTACGATAATCATTTTCCATCTGTCACTCTTTTCGATATTACCGAACGACAAATCGGCATATTGGTTACGTATAAAGATGTATAGCGTTATTATTGCCCACACAATTACAGAGAGCGAAGGCAGTAACAGCGGATTGGAGTCGAAAACGTTATTCTGCTGTGCGGCTTCCGAATCAGACCATACCAGAAACGGCAGCGCAAAGAACAGCGCAAAGAATACCACGATGGTAAGCAGTACGAATAACAATGTATATAATAAAGCTTTCTTCATCAATTTGTTTTTATCGTTTACAAAGTTATTCATAATATTATTCAAAGCACCGCTCCTAAATGTTATCTTTATGTTAATACATATTCAGATAAAAGAACAAGGGCAGACGAGGGGATAAAAAGCCACAATAAAAGCACTATAAATCACTAAATATGACAAATAAAGCATCATATGTTTTTTTATATCAACATAAATTCGTAATTTTGTCGCCGATTTAATCCGTTTGGGCTGATGAAGTGACACGCAAGAAGCATGTCCGCCTGGCGGAAAAACCCGTTTAATAATTATATTAATGTACGCAATCGTAGAGATTAACGGTCAGCAATTCAAGGCAGAACAGGGTAAGAAACTGTTCGTTCACCACATTAAGGATGCTAAAGAAGGTGAGTCTGTAGAATTCGGAAAAGTACTGCTCGTAGACAAAGACGGTGCAGTAGAGGTTGGCGCACCCACTGTAGAAGGTGCAAAAGTAGTTTGTGAAGTTGTTAATCCTTTAGTAAAGGGTGACAAGATCATCGTATTCAAGATGAAGCGCCGTAAGGATAGCCGTAAACGCAACGGTCATCGCTCACAGTTCACAGAAATCGAAGTTAAACAAGTAATCGCTTAAATTAGGAGGATCTAGAAAATGGCTCATAAGAAAGGTGTAGGTAGTTCAAAGAACGGCCGCGAATCACACTCAAAACGTTTAGGCGTTAAGATTTGGGGCGGTCAGAAAGTAGTAGCTGGAAACATCATCGTACGCCAGCGTGGTACAAAGCACAATCCCGGTGAAAATGTAGCAATCGGTAAGGACGACACACTGTATGCACTTACAGACGGTGTAGTTAACTTCCGTAAGGGTGCACGTAACAGAAGTTACGTTTCGGTAATCCCTGATACAGAAGCCGAAGCTTAAAACGAGAGTTTTATAAAAATATTTATTCCAAACAAACAACAAAATCCCAAATCTCTTCGAGGTTTGGGATTCTTGCTTTTATATGTCTTCGTTGATTTATGTGTTAAATAGTTGTTCGCTTAAATCAACTTATGTATTTATTTCTAATGTGGTTATAAACGGAGGGCGTTTTTACATCTTTAAACAGAATAGTACTGGATATTCTTATTTCTTTTTGGCTCTTCTTTCTTCGATGCCTTTGTATTGCGCCCAGCGGTGCATAATGTTATTTACGTAGCCTACGGTCTCGCTGCCACGCATATAGCCATACTTTACAACCCTATTATTGTAATAACGAGGGTGGGCAAGAAGCAGAATGTAATGCGATGTCTCCGACCACAGACGACCGTCTTTTCCGTCGGCTTCGGCAAGAGCCATGGCATCGCGTACATGATGATAGCCTCCGTTGTATGCGGCAAGGGCAAACTTTATGCGTTCGTTCGCAGAAGCTATGTCTCCGAACTTATTTATCAGCTGTGCCATGTATTTTGTTCCAGCCCTTACGTTTTCGTTAGGATTAAATATTCGGCTCTTGCTCAGACCAAGTTCCTTAGCTGTTGCAGGCAGTATCTGCATAAGTCCGCAGGCTCCTGCCCATGACTGAGCATTGGGGTCGAAACATGATTCCTGATAACTCTGTGCTGCTATTAGATGCCAGTCTAATGAAGCAGAGGGTGCATATCGCTTGAAAATACCATCGTACTTAGATATTATTCCGTTACGGCGGTCTAATATCTGTGGCTGTGCCTTGCAGCGCTGCATTACTCTGCGGGCGCGGTGAAGCTGTTCGTCTTCTATCTTCTTGATAAGTGACGGACGGAACCATGAGTCTAGTGAATCGGCAAGTACGCTGCTGCGACTGTTTACAGCCCATTGACCTCTTTCTTTAATAGATGTGCCGCAGAATGTAAGAACTCCAGCGCTGTCGGCTGTAGTAGGAATAGTACAGGCTATGAGGTCGGCACTGCCTTCTGCAATACGGCGTACCATTTCGGCAGTGTCACGGCATACTTCCATACGTACAGGAATGCCTATGTGACGTGCGAAGAGTTCGCATAACTGATATTGTGTACCCGATGCCGTTCCGCGGTAATCGTAATATGTATCTGGTCCGGAAAGTGTTACGGCAATCATACTGCCGCTTTCGAGAATATCATCCAGATCGTACACGTCGGAAGTCTTCTCGCTGCCCCACGGAGTAGTTTCCTCCTTCTGACGATGTTCGCATGATGCAAGGATTATCAGAATGGTTAATAGCGAAAAGATGGTACGTGATACGGTCATTATGCTTTTACTTTGGACTTTACAAAGTATTCGTTGAATATTATTCCAGCTACAATCAGAACAAGTCCTGCATAGGTGGTAATTATAATCTCTTCGTGTAGTACGGCAGAGATGAAGAAAAGCGATATAAATGGTGCGAGATAACACATCTGGTTGATTAGCGCCGGGTTATTTGTGGTACGCATTGCAAGTGCAAAGAAGAAGAAAGGAATGCCCATTTCGAACATACCTACATATATTCCTGCTGCCACACCTTTTACAGAATGTATGTCTATGCCTACGAAAGGAGATGCTGCGAGCATGTAGATACTTCCGAAGAGGAAACTCATGAAGAGTGCCACTGTGGCGTCACAACGATTACGATTCTTATTGTTTATCATCCAGAATGCAGCCCATAACAAAGCACTGACAGCTGCAAGCGTAAGTCCCATGACCGATACTTCGCCGGCTGCCATACTTCCTGAACCTGCTGATATGAGCGTTACTCCGCCGAGCGACATGAACATGCCGATGTATTTCTTACGTGGTATTGGCTGATGTGCAAATACTGCAAGGAGTATCAGAAGTACTATCGGCCACATATAGTTGATAGGCTGTGCTATCTGTGCCGGCAGGAGCTTGTATGCCTTAAAGAGTACAAGGTAATATACAACAGGGTTTAGCAGACCTAATAGGGCACTGCTTTTCCATACTGCAGCGGGTGTGCTGCGCACGATATGCCATTTATGTGTTATGGTAATGGCAATGGTGAAGATAAACAGAGACGTAAGACAGGCCACGAGAAGAAGTTCGAAACCTGTAAGATAAGTCTGTGCTACTTTGAATGCCGTAGCTACGGTAGACCAGCTTAAAACGGCTGCCGAGGCATAAAATACTGATTTAGTGTTTGACTGCATTGTCGGTTGATTTGCTGTTGAGTTGGTTTTCTAATCCCACAATCATTTTCTCTAACTGGGTGAGACGTGCCTTTGTTCCAGTAATGTGTGGGTGTTGCTTATAATATTTAAGTGACATGTGGAAACTGTACAGTGCTCCTGCACTTTCGCCTGTAAAGAACTGACAGAATCCTATGTGGTAATATACATCAGCTTTTTCTTCGTTGCGGCATATGTCTAGCATCTTCTCAAACGAAGAACGTGCTTCGGGGTACTGCTGAAGACGGAACTTACTGTCGCCCAAGGTGTAAAGGTAAAGACTGCGTTCGCTGGGAGCACATACTTCTATGTATTTCATTGCCTTTTCGTAGTAAGTGCATGCCTTTTCGTATTCGTTCTCTTTGTAGAAACATAATCCCATGTATGCATAATAGTGCGTACTGAGATTATATTCTTCGTCGAGTTTAAGAAATTCTATAAGAGACTCGTGATATTTCCCAGCAGTGAAATAGTCTTTTGCCTTATCAAGACGCTGACGGCTTAAATCGGTCTGTGCTCCTGCCGGTAAAAATGTTAATACCAGCAGAAGCACAGGCAACAGATACTTCATTTATGTTTTAATTTTATTCTGTGTAGAATCTTATTGTGTTCTCGATAGCTCTGCGGCATACGGGACAGAAGTAGGGAGTGGAGTTGGTGCGCATTCGGCAGTCCTGTACTCCTCGATAAACACCCTTCATAGAATATCCGGCACCCTCGAAGAGTCCTACGACTGAATTTATTTTTGAGGGATCTTTGCTGAGCGGTGTAGGCAGCGGTGTTCCTTCCTTAACCATGTCTTCCCATTTGCTTTTGAAATCAACCTTTGTGGTGATGTTGGGTTCCCATGGCTCTATGTCAGCCGGGTAGAAAGGCAGCTGTTCGAATTCATAAGCATATTCGTCAGCGAGACCTGCAAAACTATGTCCGAACTCATGAACAACCACCTGCTTGTAATACTTGTTGTGTGTCATAGAGAGGTTGTATGAATTGAGGATGCCGCCTCCGCCATATTCTGATGTGTTTACCAGTACGATGATATGTTCGTAAGGAGTTCCGGCAAGTACGTCGTGAAGATCCTTAATGTTTAGCGTGGTGAGGTAACGATTGCTGTAGAATGTATCGAAATGAGAACTCAGAGCTGTGTTCTTCCATATACCCTTAGAAGGCTCGCTTGTACCGCTTTCCTTAGATTCTGGCATTACTGCTGTGATATAAAAACGATTGCGGAATTTCTTGAAAGGTTCGTGTTCGAAGAGTGCTTCGAGAGCAATTTCGGCATCCTTGATGAATACAGGCATTTCTTCTTTAGTGTATCCTTCTGCAACGTATGCAATGTGTATGCAGTGTTCTTTGTCTTCCGGATACTGAAGTACTTTATAGCTTGTGTTGTCTTTCTCTCCAATGTGGCGGATCAGAATATCCTTAGGATCTACCGTATGAGTAAAAGTAGTTACAATCTCATGGCGGTTGTTACGTAAATCGACTGTTATGTCGGCCTTGCTCTTAGGCATTGGTACTAAAAATACATTCTCGAACGACTTAGACGTTGTCTTTGCCTCGTCATAGTGAAGCCATTCCTGGAAAAGAGTAGAGAACGAATTTTTGTAGATTACCTTACCTGTGGCGTGATCCTTAACTGTTATCTGTCCGTTGCCCATTACGGGAACTGTAGAAAGATTATTCTTTCTTCCGTACCAGTGCGGAATCTTATTAAGTTTATCTAACGAAATGTACTGTTTGTCAGCATTGCCAGAGAATGTATAATCTACACGCAGTGTGCTGTCGCTGAAAAATTCTTCAAATTTTTGTGCTACTGCACTGTTTGCAGCAACAAAGAGCATTATCAATGCCAAAAGTTTTTTCATAATGATATTAGTTTAGGCCTTCAGTCTTTACTTCATCGGTATGTTGTTTTTCTCTTGTTATAGTTTCTTCTTCCGACTTGTAAGGGTCTTCCAGCATTAGTTCTTTAACATAATCTCTGTTCCAATCTTCTTCATGGAAAATCTTATCACCATATTGAAGAATGTCAATGTCAATCTTTATTATACCTCTTGATTCATCGTATTTTGTACGACCGCACTTTTTTTCAAGCTGTTTGAAAGCCTTTGTGAGCTGTGTCAGTCCGTACTGTGTCTTAGCAAAAATAATGAAATTAAGAAACTTCTCAGAACTCTTCATGTTTACCGGTTTGGTCCACATGTGTTTTGAAACGTATGAATCCTTGAAGATAGTTTTCATCATAGCTTCGGCTGTTAAAGCATTTTTCTTTTGGTCAATGTTCGTTCCAAGAGCTACAATTATCTTATTGAGCTGTTTCATATATTTGTTATATTTTAATTATAATCTCTACACCTACTTTCTGCAAATTTAAGCCTATTCTTTTAGATAACAAATCTATTTAGTCTTTTTTACTTGGAATTTAATTAATAATAACAAATTATAAGTCTTGTATTGTATATTGTTTACTTTATTTATAAAAAAACATCGAAACTTACCTAAAAATATAACTAAGGCAAGTTCCGATGTTTTATAATAAATTAATCTGTTTTTTTAATTACAGAATGTTCGTCTTACGTGTGAATTCGATGATCTCAGGAATGTATCCGAAAGCGAGTGAAGTAACTGTGTCTGCACAGCCGTAATATACGGCTACACGGCCTGTTTCGGGATCATGGAGAGACGCACATGGGAAACATACGTTAGGTACGTCACCCATACATTCGTACGGCTTCTGCGGAGATATGAGATATGGACCGCTGCGGTAAATTACTTTCCAAGGATTTTCAAGATCAAGAAGTGCAGATCCGAAACTGTACACGTAACCGTTGCATGAGTGAAGCACTCCGTGATAGAACAGAAGCCATCCTTCTGAAGTCTCAATAGGCACAGGTCCTGCACCTATCTTCATGCACTGCCATGCGCTTTTTTCGAAAGCAGCAGGTGACATTACGTGACGATGGCGTCCCCAGAAATCCATATCAGGAGATTCGCTGTAGAAGATATCTCCGAAAGGAGTATGTCCTGTATCGCTCGGGCGGCTCAGCATGGCAAAGTTGCCGTGTATCTTTTTAGGGAAGAGCACACCGTTACGGTTGTAGGGGAGGAAGGCATTCTCTAACTGGTGGAATGTCTTGAAGTCGAAAGTGTATGCAATACCGATTGTAGGACCGTGGTATCCGTTACACCATGTAACGTAGTAACGATTTTCGATGAAGCATACGCGAGGATCATAGCCATATACCCATTCGCCAATTTCTTTGTCATCGCATTCGAAACGCAGAGGCTCGGGGTTGATGTCCCAGTCGATTGCATTCTTACTGAAACCTACGTGGAGGGCCATACGGCGATTCTTATCATCGCATCTGAAAACACCTGCGTAGCCGTCCTTGAACGGAACAACTGCGCTGTTAAAAATACTGTTGGATGTAGGAAGAAGGTCGCGGCGGATGATAGGGTTCTCCGAATAACGCCACATAACGTCGTTACATCCTTCTGGACGATCCTGCCAAGGCATGTTGGGAAGGTTCTGTCCTTCAATTATCAGTTTACTCATTTTTACCTTATAATATTTTTATGTTAAAATGTTATTATTTTTCATCGTCATATGTAAATGGTACAAACCATGTAATCAGAAATGCCGGAATAGTGCAGAGCATAACGAAAATGAAGAAATATTTGTATCCGAACATATCGCTCACATATCCGCTCATCATTCCAGGAAGCATGACACCAAGGTTCATTATACCGCTTGCAAATGCGTAGTGTGCCATCTGGTGCTTGCCACGTGCTACCTGCTGCATCATGAAGAGCGAGAGTCCTACGAATCCGAATCCGTAGCCAAAGTATTCTGCAACGATACCGAAACCTATGAGGTTTATGTCTTCAGGCTGGTAGATGGCTAATAACGTGTAGGCAATGAACGGAATGTTAAAAATACAGCACAGTGTGAAGAGTGACTTCTTGAGTCCTCTGTGTGCTATAAAATAGCCTGCAAGAATACTGCCTATTACGAATGCTGCGGCACCAAATGTACCATATACTATACCAATCTGCTGTTCTGAAAGACCAAGGCCTTCTTCGGCACGTGGAGCTTTAAGGAACAGGGGAACTATCTTCATTACAAAACCTTCGGCAAAGCGATAGATGATGATGAAGAAGATATAATAAACAATGTGCTTTTTCTGGAAGAAATCCTTGAAGACATAGCCTAACTGCTTCATCTTGTCAGAAAAAGTCTCATTGCCATCGCTTGTTACAGCCTTGCCGCCGGTTGGCAGCATCTTGATGTGATAGAATCCTAATACTATCATTATACCGCCAATGATAAACATGATGGTCATCCAAGCCATTACAGTGCCCTCGTGTTTAGCTGCTGCGGCTGCCTCGGCAGACATACCTGTTACATCACCGGTAAAGTGCTCGATGAGTGCTCCGGCAAGATAAACAAGTCCGCCTGTTGCAGCAATCTTTGCAATGTTATAGAAAGCGCCCTGCCAGCCAATGTACTTAGCCTGATCTTCGTTAGAGAGTGTAGACATATATACACCGTCGGCTGCTACATCGTGAGTGGCACCGCTGAATGCTATGATTGCAAGTATTGCTATTGATATAGCAAAGAAATCAGGCATGTTCAGTGCAATGGCAAGTAATCCGAATAGACAGCCTGTAGCAATCTGTGTTACCACTACGAAGAACTTCTTAGTCTTGTAGAGTTCGAGCAACGGACTCCACAGTGGTTTAAGTGTCCATGGAAACATTATTAAAGATGTCCAGAATGCTATCTGAGAATCAGATACCTCAAGTCCCTTGAACATCAGTGTACATACCATGTTGAGTACCACGAAAGGCATACCCATGGCAAAGTACAAAGTAGGTACCCAAGAAATAGGGCTTCTTCCTGATATTGAGAAAGAGGCATCGTTGTTGTCCTGATTTTTAGTGTTCTGTTCGCTCATAAATTTATTTTCTTACCTTAAATATAATATGTTTTTTAATCTGTTACCTGCTCAAATTCGTCTTTGTCCACAGCTGTACTATCGTTGTGGTGAGTTGATTGTCCTGTACAAGGATCGAAATCCTCAGGCATCTTGAACTTGGCTTCTGAAGAATAGGGAAGAGACTTATCAGCGTAAACCTTCTTCATATATGCGGCCCATATAGGAAGAGCCATAGTGGCACCCTGTCCCATGGCCATTCCGCCAAAGTGAATGTCGCGATCTTCGCCGCCTACCCAGCATCCGCTTACAAGCTGCGGGGTGAATCCCATGAACCATCCGTCTGAGTTATTGTTGGTTGTACCGGTCTTAGCACCTATTTCACCTTCAATCTTATATCTCCAGCGTACACGGCCTGCGGTACCTCCATCTACAACGGCGCGGAGCATATATATCATCTCGTAAGCACTCTTTTCGCTGATAACCTCGTTCATGCGTGGCTGGAACTCTGCAAGTACGTTGCCTTCGCTGTCGGCTATCTTTGTTACGAACAGAGGCAGAGTGTGAATGCCGTAGTTTGCAAATGTAGTGTATGCACTTACCATTTCTGCTACAGTAGCCTCGCACGGACCAAGACAGAGGGCTGGTGAAGGATGAATGTTACGGTCGCCAATTCCGAACTGGCGTAACATGTATACGAAGTCTGCAGGATTAAGTTTGCTCATGACATAAGCAGAAATCCAGTTGTTAGAGTTTGCGAGTCCCCATTTCAGTGTAACAATTTCTCCGATACGTGCATGTCCGGCGTTACGTGGTGTCCACGGACCACTGCCGGGAACATTGTAAGTACGTTGTTCGTTGACTGTCTCGTCGCATGGAGTCATGCCATTTTCCATCGCAAGTGAGTAAAGGAATGGTTTGATGGTAGAACCAACCTGACGACGTCCTGCCGTAACCATGTCGTACTGAAAGTGTGAGAAGTCGAGACCACCCACATAAGCTCTGACAGCACCTGTAACAGGTTCCATGCTCATGAATCCAGAACGTAGGAATCCCTTGTAATATCTGATAGAATCCTTCGGAGACATAAGAGTATCAATGTTACCCTTGTAAGAGAATACGGTCATCTCTACAGGGGTGTTGAATGCTGATATGATTTCTTCCTTAGAAGCACCATCTTTCTTCATTAAACGATAACGCTCGCTCTGACGGATAGATCGCCATATTATGTTATCTACCTGTTCGTGCGTTAAGTTATGAGAGTAAGGAAAGTTTGACTTATGTCTTTTCTCCTTATCGAATGCAGGCTGTAAGAACTTAGCTACATGATCATAGACAGCCTCTTCTGCATATTTCTGCATACGTGAGTCAATGGTAGTGTATACCTTCAGACCGTCAGTATAGATGTTGTAAGGATTACCGTCCTTATTCTTATTCTTGTTACACCATCCGTAAAGAGGGTCGTTTTCCCATGCCAGAGAGTCTATATAATACTGGTTGTCGTTACCATATATGTAATTTCTTGGGTCTGGCTTCTTTGCTGTAAGATACAGACGTAAGAAATCTCTAAAATAAGTAGCCCTGCCTTCTTTATGGTCACGACGATGGAAATTCAACTTAAGTTCGTGTGTCTTATGTTCCTCAAATTCCTCTTCTGTGATATATTCAGCCTTATACATCTGATGGAGCACCATGTTACGGCGTTCCCTGCAACGTTCGTTATGACGTACGGGGTTGAAGTAAGAAGGATTCTTGCACATACCTACGAGTGTTGCAGCTTCGTCAAGTGTAAGATCCTTAGGTTCCTTATTGAAATAAGTGTTTGCCGCATTTTTAATACCTACAGCATTGTTTAGGAAATCGAAATAGTTGAGATACAGTGTTATAATCTGCTCCTTAGAATAATATCTTTCAAGTTTGATGGCTATAACCCATTCTATAGGTTTCTGGAACATTCGTTCCATAGTGCTTGAAGCTGTTTCAGAATACAACTGCTTTGCAAGCTGCTGAGTAATGGTAGAACCACCTCCGGCATTCTTCTGACCTAACAGTCCGCGTTTTATTATGGCACGTGTCAGTGCGCGGAAGTCGATGCCTGAATGACTGTAGAAGCGTGAATCTTCTGTAGCAATCAGAGCATTTACAAGCTGAGGTGAAAGATCGTCGTAGTTTACGCATATTCTGTTCTCCTTGCTAAAGTTCCAAGTGCCGAGAATTTTGCCATCGGCAGAATAAACCTGTGAGGCATATCTGCTGATGGGGTTCTGCAAATTTTCCACGGGAGGCATATAACCTATTTTGCCATTCCATATGGCATAGAATGCTCCTGCACCAGTAATTACTAATACAAAGAAGAATACCCATAAAGAACGGACGAATATTTTTTTCATATCTCTGTTTCTTAAATAATTCCGAAGTTAAAATTTCTTGGAATTTTCCATGAAGCCTATTCTCTCGTTGTTACGCTGTTCAATAGAACCGTATGTGTAGTATAACGTAGAGAATATAAATGTTTTCACATACATCAGTAATACTGAAATGGCAGCAATTGTGATGCCATATATATAAGGGAAGTAAGCTGGTAAGCCGCTTTCGTCACCCATGAATATGCCTGTCTCTGACATTATCTTTGCTGTTACAAGCATGTAAGTAGGAAGTGCTATTACGACAGATAATATCATGAACAATAATGATGACAGAATAAAAGTAACGAAAATAAGTCCCCAGTGACTGAATCCCTTATAGAAGTTCTTTCTAACTACATTGAAGAATCTTTTCTCATCGTCTACAACGTATTTTACCGATAGATAACAGAAAGGAATTCCGAGGATTATCATCAAAAGAACAATAAATGATGATACCCCAATTATTATTGCTTTGCCATATTCAGCCTGAAAAGAAAACAATGTGGTGGCATATATGAATACCAGTGACAGGAATAATACAAGTATGCTCCAGAAGAACATAGTAAGTAATCTTCTGAATACAACCAATTTACCCTGATTGGCAAATGTGTTCACAATATGAGCATCCATGTAAAACATGGACAGAATTGTTGCGACAGACATAACGCACCATATTACACCTCCTAATGTATCTGTAGGGATAGCAAATCCGTCGGTAAGTATCAGCGCCATCATGTTTACAATAAAAAAAGCAAGCGCTGATTTCCAAGTGTATGATAAAATAGACTTGTAATTGCCAGTCAAAGCATGATATCCGCATGATATACACTTTGCGTAGCTTCTGTTTTTATATAACTCTTCTTTTTTGAGATATTCCATAGAAAATATTTTAGAGAGTTTTAAAAGGGGAATGTGAAGCATCTGTGCATCACATTCCCCGTGTATGTAATAATTTTAATAGCTTCTTGCTATGATAACCCTGCATTTAGAGGGCTTGCCTGATACCATGTCGATACCAGGTGTCTGTTCGAAGCCGTAAGGAACACAGCGGATTGTAGCCTGTGTCTCTTCCTTAATCTTAGCTTCTGTTTCGGCTGTGCCGTCCCAGTGGCAGAGGAAGAATCCTCCATCTTTGATTTTCTCTTTGAATTCTTCGTAGTTATCACACTCGTAGATGTGAGCATCTCTGAAGTTCTTAGCCTTGTTGTAAATGCCTTCCTGAATATCTTCGAGAAGTTTGAGAACGCGTTCTGCAAGTCCGTCGAATGATACTGTTTCCTTTTCGAGGGTATCACGGCGCATTACTTCTACTGTTCCGTTTTCAAGGTCCTTGCCGCCCATTACAAGACGTACAGGAACACCCTTAAGTTCGTAATCGGCAAACTTAAAGCCAGGACGCTTGTTGTCTGCATCATCGAACTTAAGGCTTACGCCTGCTTTACGCAGTGTTTCGATGACGGGAGCAAATTTATCACTGATAGCTTTCAGCTGTTCTTCATTCTTGTAGATAGGAACGATAACAACCTGGATAGGAGCCAGACGTGGAGGAAGTACAAGACCGTTGTCGTCGCTGTGCGTCATGATGAGAGCACCGATGAGTCGTGTAGAGACACCCCAAGATGTGGCCCATACGTACTGAGGTTTGTTATCTTTGTCAAGATATGTAACGTCGAATGCTTTTGCAAAGTTTTGTCCGAGGAAGTGGCTGGTACCACTCTGAAGAGCCTTGCCATCCTGCATCATTGCCTCGATAGTGTATGTATCAAGAGCACCTGCAAAACGTTCAGTCTCGCTCTTTACACCCTGAATTACAGGAACTGCCATCCAATTCTCTACGAAGTCTGCATAAACATGGAGCATAAGCTGTGCTTCTTTTTCAGCCTCTTCACGTGTGGCATGCGCAGTGTGGCCTTCCTGCCAGAGAAATTCTGATGTACGGAGGAAAGGACGTGTACGCATTTCCCAGCGCATAACGTTACACCACTGGTTGCACATCAGTGGCAGATCGCGCCATGAATGAATCCAGTTTTTGTATGTGTTCCAGATAATTGTTTCTGATGTTGGACGTATGATAAGTTCTTCTTCGAGTTTTGCAGCAGGGTCTACCTCTACACCAGTCTTATCGCTGTTAGAACGAAGACGATAGTGTGTTACCACAGCGCATTCCTTAGCAAATCCTTCTACGTGTTCTGCCTCTCTGCTCAAAAAAGATTTCGGAATGAGCAGAGGAAAATATGCATTCTTGGCACCTGTTTCCTTAAACATGTCGTCAAGTTGTCTCTGCATTTTTTCCCATATAGCGTATCCATAAGGCTTGATTACCATACATCCGCGCACAGGAGACTGTTCAGCCAAATCGGCTTTCATAACCAAATCATTATACCACTGACTATAATTATCAGCTCTTTTGGTCAGTTCTTTCAATTCCTTAGCCATTTTATTGTGTATTTTATTTCCGTTTTTGTCTGCAAAAATAAGAAAAAAAGTTGGAACTTACATATGTTTTTAAATAAAAAAGAATTATCTTTGCAGTCGTAGGGTGTGCATGTTATGCATACTTGTTACTTGTTTTATGAACTTAATATCTATTTAGAATGAATAAAAAGAAAGCTTCAACACTTGCTTTATGTGTTTTGTTAATTGCCGGATGTTCTACTAAGACCGGTACGGGAGCTCTTATCGGTACCGGAGGTGGTGCTGTACTCGGAGCTATTGTAGGTAAAATTGCAGGTAATACTCTTGTTGGTACTGCCGTTGGCGCAGCTGTCGGTGCAGGTGCCGGTGCTGCTATCGGAAAGCATATGGATAAGGTTAAGGCCCAGGCCCAGGAAGAATTGCAAAATGCTAAGGTAGAAGAGGTTACTGATGCAAACGGACTGAAAGCCGTAAAGGTAACTTTTGACTCTGGTATTTTGTTCGACCTTAACAAATCTGAAATCAGTGCGGATTCTAAGAATGAACTTGCTAAGTTCTCTAATGTACTTAAAACTAATCAGGATTGTAGCGTTGATATCTATGGCTATACAGATCGTTCAGGTGGTGATGGTATTAACGTGCCTTTGTCACAGAAGCGTGCTTTGGCTGTAGCAAACTATTTGAAAGACTGTGGTGTAAGCGGTGCTCAATTGAAAAATGTTAATGGTATGGGTTCACAGAATCCTATCGTTGACAAAGAAGTGGCAAGAGAAAACCGTCGAGTAGAAGTATTCCTTTATGCCAGCGAGGCAATGGTAGAAAAAGCACAGAGCGGAAATTTATAAGAGGTAATGATATTCTTGAAAGTAGTATACCGCATACTGCGATGGGTGGCTGCCATATTCTTTGGCTCCACCATACTCGCAGTTGTGGCATATCGTTTTATACCTGTTCATATTACACCTCTTATGCTTATACGTGTGGCAGAGCAGGTATCCGATGGAAAGAATATAAAAATGCACCACTCGTGGGTTAGTCTTGGCGAAATGTCTAAGTATATGCCCGTTGCTGTTATCGCCAGTGAGGATCAGAGATTCCTACAGCATCATGGCTTTGATTTTGAGGCTATTTCAAAGGCTGTAGAGCATAATAAGAAAAGTAAAAAGAAATTTGGTGCCAGCACTATTTCACAGCAGACTGCAAAAAATGTATTTTTGTGGCCAGGACGTACATGGGTTAGAAAAGGGTTAGAAACATATTTCACTTTTCTGATAGAAATGGCTTGGAGCAAAGAAAGAATAATAGAGGTTTATCTTAATTCTATAGAAATGGGTGATGGTATATATGGTGTGGATGCTGTAGCAGAAGATCATTTCAAAACTACTGCAGCATGTCTCAAACGCGACCAGTGTGCATTGATTGCGGCAACACTTCCCAATCCCATTATTTATAATTCTGCAAATCCTTCTCAGTATGTTCTTAAAAGACAGAGAAGAATTATGCGCGAAATGATTCATATCCCTTTGCTCGAAGAGCGTAATAATAATAAATGAATATAGATTTTTTAGATAATCTTAATGACGAGCAGCGCGATGCAGTAGAGTATTGTGATGGTCCGTCGCTCGTAGTTGCGGGTGCGGGATCTGGAAAAACGCGTGTGCTTACATATAAGATTGCATATTTGCTGATGCGCGGACTTCCTCCTTATAATATACTCGCTTTAACGTTTACGAATAAGGCGGCTAGGGAGATGAAGGACCGTATCGCTACGCTTGTGGGTGTGGATACTGCCCGCTACCTAAATATGGGTACATTCCATTCGGTTTTTGCGCGTATACTACGTGCAGAAGCTGATAAAATAGGATTTACATCTTCGTTTACGATATACGACCAAGCTGATTCTCAAAGTCTTATAAAGACTATAATAAAGGATATGCAGTTGGATGAGAAAATGTATAAAGCCTCTTCTGTGCATGGAAAAATCAGTATGGCTAAGAATCAGTTGATTTTGCCGGCGCAGTTTGGTGCTGTATGCGGTGTTAGTCATCATACACCACAATTGCCGAACATATATACCGAATATCAGCAGCGGTGTCGTAAGGCTAATGCAATGGATTTTGATGATTTGCTGGTAAATACTTACATACTTTTCCGTGATAACGAAGAAGTGTGTCGTAAATATGCAGATAGATTTAGATATATCCTTGTGGATGAGTATCAGGATACTAACAGGGTACAGCAGATGATAATTGATCTTGTAACGCATTTTCATCATAATATCTGTGTCGTTGGCGATGATGCTCAGAGTATTTATAGTTTTAGAGGTGCCAAGATAGATAATATCCTTAATTTTACTAAGCAGTATCCTGATGCCAGAACTTTTAAACTTGAGCGTAACTATCGTTCTACAAAGTGTATCGTTGAAGCAGCAAATAGTCTGATAAGGCATAATCGTAACCGTATAGAGAAGAATGTATATAGCGAAAAAGAGCATGGTGAAAAGATTATTTATCGTTCGTTATTTACAGACCGTGAGGAAGCTGCTGTAGTTGCTAGTGATATAGAACTCTACAGACGTAAACTCAATATAGATTATGATGGAATAGCTATTCTTTATAGAACTAATGCACAGAGTCGTAGCTTTGAGGAAGCTCTGCGTCAGCGCCGTATTCCGTATAAGATTTATGGTGGACTGAGTTTCTATCAGCGCAAGGAAATAAAGAACATGACGGCTTATTTTCGCCTGGTCACTAATCCTGGTGACGAGGAGGCGTTTAAGCGTGTAATTAATTATCCGGCACGTGGAATAGGCGCTACGACATTGACAAAAATCTCTCAGACTGCTCGTGAAAAAGAATGCAGTATGTGGGATGTTATATGTAATCCTAACGAATGCGGACTAGATGTAACGAAAGGTGTAATTGCAAAATTAGATAAGTTTACGGCTCTTATTAGCGGATTCATAGAGAAAGTGAATTCGGTAGATGCTTTTACGCTTGGTAAAGAGATTGCTGAAAAATCTGGAGTTGAAGCTGATATACGTTCAGATAAATCAGTTGAAGGTATATCTCGTCAGGAAAATATAGAGGAGTTTTTCTCCGCTCTTAAGGCTTTTGTCGATGAGAACACAGAGGCAGGGCGTGAAGATCATGTCTTAATGAACGATTTCCTTCAGGAAGTTTCTTTGCTTACCACTGTTGATGAAAGTGACTCTTCGGAGGAAGGACCGGTAGTGACGCTTATGACTGCACACAGTGCCAAGGGACTTGAATTTCCTGTGGTGTTTATTGTTGGTATGGAAGAGGGCGTTTTCCCTAATGTTATGTGTTCGGAGACACTGGCACAGATAGAAGAGGAAAGAAGACTTTTTTATGTGGCTATGACGCGTGCAGAACGTGTTTGTGTGATTACTAGTGCAGAGAAACGTTATCGTTTTGGAAATCTTGAATTCCAGACTCCTAGCAAATTTATAAGTGAGATTGATCCTTCATTAGTAAGAAAAATTGAGAGCTCATTCTCTTCATCGTTTGATAGTCCTTATTCTTCTTCATTTGGATATTCATTTTCTTCATATTCTAGTGAAACCTCTACTTCTCGTACTTCTACAGGATATGGTACTCATAAATATAGCGAACCTAAGGTTGATAGGTCGGCAAGACTTGAAGTTCCTGATGCCAATAGTATGCGAAGGATAAAGCATGAGGTGTCGGCAACGGATTCTAATATAGATTATTGCGCCCGTTATAATCTGAGGGTCGGTGAGCGTATTTCGCATTCAAGGTTTGGAAATGGTACTGTCGTGTCTATGACAGGTGCTGACGATAATTTAAAGGCTCTAGTTGACTTTGATGCAGAAGGAAAGAAACTGCTTCTTCTTAAATTCGCTAAATTTGAAAAATTGTAATATTATAATATGTTAATTTAAATAAGGTGATATGTTCTGAATGTATCACCTTGTTTTTTATATATTGCTCTGAAAAAGGTCGTATCTGTGACTATTTACACAAATATTCTTATTGTTCAGATTTGTTTGGAGGATTTGTTTTGTGGCATTGCATACGACAGATAAGAATTCGTTTATTGCAGTTCAAATATTGTAATGTAAGTATTTTTGAATCTTAAATGTTAAAATTTTTCCTGCATTAATACTATGAATCTTATTAAGCGTATAGCATCGTTTTTGGTTTATAAATTGCTATAATCCGGTATGTCTTTTAGAAAAACGTATTTGTTATTGTCGTAATCTACCCGACATACTATATTCTGTATTCCGTTGCTGATAACAAGGTAATCGGCCTTTAAAATAAGGTTATAAGCATATATCTGGTCGAATACCTTCTTTGTTATTGGTATGTATGGTGCCTTATATTCTATAATCATGCGTGGGCCTCCGCTCTTGTTGTACAAGAGACTGTCACAACGTAGCTTTTTGCTGCCTATTGTAAGCTCTACCTCGTTGATTAACAAAGCGGCGGGATATCCCTTATGTTCCATAATAAAGTGCACAAAATGCTGTCTTACCCATTCCTCCGGAGTAAGTACAACATACTTCTTTCGTAAGACATCGAATACGTATGTCTTGTCGTTTCGGTTTGCTATTTTTATTTCAAAATGTGGTAGGTTTAGTTGATACATTTTATTAACTTTGCACTTATTACAATACAAAGTTAGCAAAAAGTATTAAATACATATTATAAATGGCAGGAAAATACGCTGATACATTTGATGGTATCTTGAGAGATATAAAAAATAAGAATTACGCTCCTGTATATTTGCTTATGGGTGAGGAATCTTATTTTATAGATAAGATATCCGACTGTATTGAAAAGGTTGTACTTAAGCCTGAGGAGTGTGATTTTAACCTAAATGTTATGTTTGGAGCCGATACAACATCGGCCGCAGTAGAAGATATGGCTCGTGAATTCCCTGTTTTGTCCGAATGGCGTGTCGTAATCCTAAAAGAAGCCCAAAATATTAGGGATTGGAGTGGTATAGAGAACTATTTAAGGAATCCTTCTCCTAAAACTATCCTGGTAATATGCTATAAAAATGGCGTATTTGATAAAAGAAAAAAGGTTTTTGTAAATATTAAAAATTTAGGAGTCGTATTTGAAAGTAAAAAGAAGAAAGATTCGGATCTTGTACCCTTTATTATTTCTTATTTTAAAAGTAAGGGATATGCCACAGATATAAAGGCTGCCTCCATGATTGCAGACAATATAGGTTCTGATTTGAATAGAATGACGAGTGAAATTGAAAAGGTTATTCTATCGTTAGATAAAACTGAAACACGTATCTCTCCTGACATAGTAGAGAGCAGAATAGGGGTTAGTAAGGACTTCAATGCTTTTGAATTAAAAAGTGCACTCATCAACAAAGATATTTTTAAAGCCAATCAAATTTTGAATTACTTTGACAAAAATAATAAAGCAGGTTCTGTGTATTCATTGGTTCCTCTTCTATTTAACTATTTCCAGAATCTTATGATTGCCTATTATACACCTGGTAAGAAGAATGAAAATTCTATTGCGGCATGGCTTGAACTGAAGGGTGGGTGGGCTGCAAAAGATTATATTGTAGGCATGAAAAATTATAGTGGTGTGAAAGTGATGCAGATAATTTCTAAAATACGCGAAATAGATGCAAAAAGCAAGGGAATTGAGAATCCAAACACCACAGAAGGGGAGCTTTTACGCGAACTTATATTCTATATTTTGCATTAAAATGACAATTTTGAATTTTTTAGGCGTTTTTTAAAACGCCTATTTTTTTGCTCATTTTACACCGTATCAATGAGTTAACTGAAAAAACACCTCCTGTTTTTTTGATATTTGAAAACGTTTCGACACTTTATACGTACAATGAAAAAATAGCGAATTTTTGTGTTTTTGATTTTTTCCCGATTTACATTTAGGTAATCTTAACATTAAACTTCCTAAATGTTGATTTGTGTATATTTAAAGACATGAAGAGATGT
>JAHHQW010000018.1 GCA_020026195.1 Prevotella sp. | reverse complement strand
AGACTAAATTACTGAACATCAATAGATAAATATATTTTTAAGGGACGACTATGTATAAGAGCATAGGTTTCGAAAAGCGTGAAACTAATGTCTATAAGAAAACAATCTGATTTTATTTTTCTGACATCTGTCTAATATGTTACACATCTCTGCCGTGTAACTTAAGTGTGTGTGTTCTTTGCAGCAAACAAGGTACAGATTTATTTCTTTCCACACACATGTGTCTGTGCCATATTTTTTAATTTGCTGCTATATGGTATAAACTAATATCTATAGTCCGGAAATATATTTTCATCTTCATCGGTACATCATTCTCAAAAAAAATAGTCGGACAGCTATTAAGCCATCCGACTATAGAAATATTAATTCTAAAATAACTTTATCCGATAAATCCGAGTAATGTACCAGCTGCTACGGCACTGCCGATTACACCTGCAACGTTCGGACCCATGGCATGCATGAGAAGGAAGTTACGACGGTCGTACTCCAGACCCATGTTGTTAGAGATACGTGCACTCATAGGAACGGCACTTACTCCGGCATTACCAATCAGCGGGTTAATCTTCTTTCCTTCAGGGAGGAAGAGGTTCATAAACTTAACGAAGAGGATACCACTCATTGTTGCAATGGCAAAGGCTGCTGCACCAAGACAGAAGATAAGTACTGTGTTCATTGTGAGGAACTCGCTCGCCTGTGTAGAACAACCTACAGTAAGACCGAGAAGTACTACTACGATATCGTTCAGCGAACTGCCTGCTGTCTTTGCAAGACGTGTTGTCTTACCTGATTCTTTAAGAAGGTTACCAAAGAACAGCATACCAAGCAGAGGAAGACCTGAAGGTACGAGGAATGTAGTCATCAGAAGTCCGATAATCGGGAACAGAATACGTTCTGTCTGACTTACCACGCGAGCAGGCTTCATGCGGATTTTACGCTCTTTGTCTGTAGTCATCAGTCGCATGATAAACGGCTGGATAACAGGAACAAGTGCCATATATGAATAAGCACATACTGCAATGGCACCCATAAGGTTAGGACAGAGTTTAGAGCTGAGGAAGATTGCTGTAGGACCGTCGGCACCACCAATGATGGCGATACCTGCTGCCTGGTTAGGCTCAAAGCCCATTGCAAGAGCTACCATGTATGCTCCAAAGATACCAAACTGTGCTGCTGCACCGATGAGGATAAGTTTCGGATTAGCTATCAGCGAGGAGAAGTCGGTCATTGCACCGATTCCTAAGAACACCAGAGGTGGATACCATCCCTGACGAACACCCTGATAGAAAATATTAAGTACCGAATTATCTTCGTAAAGACCAATTTCCAATCCCGCATCAGCCTTGAAGGGGATGTTACCCAGGATAATACCCAGTCCGATGGGCACGAGGAGCAGCGGTTCAAAATCTTTCTTTATCGCCAGATAGATGAACAGCGCACCTACGAGAATCATTATAATGTTACCTGCAGTAGCATTGGCGAATCCCGTGTACGTTATAAACTCCTGGAAGTTTTTTACTATAAAATCTACGAAATCCATATTATCCAATTGTTATCAGTGCGGTGCCTTCCATTACAGAGTCACCCTTGTTTACTAATATAGAAGTTACATTACCGGCACATTCTGCCTCGATGTTGTTCTGCATCTTCATGGCCTCAAGTATTACCACTGTATCGCCTTCATTTACTGAATCGCCAACCTTGACGCAGATGTCTGTAATTGTTCCTGGCAGCGGTGCTGTTACCTTAGCGCCCTTGCCAGCTGTCTGTGTAGCTGCTGGTGCCGGCTGAGGTGCTGCTGCGGGAGCGGGCTGTGCCTGAGGAGCTGCCACGGGACGAACTACCTGACTCTTCTTTGCTCCTTCGTTATTACGAATCTCAACTTCGAAGGCCTTTCCGTTAACCATTACCTGTGCTACGGCGCCGTCATTAGCAGAAATCTCGACATCATAATCTTTTCCGTTTACTCTATATTGATACTTTTCCATTGCTTTATGATTGTTTTATTGATTAATGTTTTGAATTAGTCCAGTGTGTGTTTTTGGGACGGATAGTGATGATGTTACTCTCTGTGTCGTGGAATCCTCCTGCACTCTCACGCAGAGCCATTGAGATTACTGCCATTATCACATCTGTCTCATCCTCAGCATCTGTCTTAGTACTGTTGTTTGCAGCGGATGAAGCTCCGGCAGCCTCTTCGCTTTCAAATTCTTTCTCTACCTTATGCTTTGACACATGGAACATAAACTGTCCGAAGAGTTTGAAGAATATGAAGAGAAGAGCAAGACAGAAGAATACGATACCCATTGAGAGAACTGTAATACCAAAACCATAGGGATCTTCGCGCTTGAGGCGTTCTACCTTTGTCTCGTCTACCGTAATATAGTTGCTTATTGCCGGCGTTACAGCATCTTCAGACTTAACCACCCACTTTGCAGAACCGTCAGTATGACGTGCATACGATGTATTTGGGGCAAGAACAGGAACTGTTACAGAGTCTATCAGCGTTACGGCATTGGCATTGTAAAGACCAATCCATGTGCTTTTTTCCTCATTTACCTGTGCTGACAGATTTACAGAACCGTCTGCCGGATTGGAGTTAAGGAAGAATACGATATGTCCCTTGACGCCTAACTTCATCTTTTCATCGTTAGGTATCTGCGACATTAATTTCATTCTCTCGGGTACAGACATATTCTTGTCGAGAACACGTCGGTCTGTCGTGATGTACATTCCCCTGATGTTATAAGAAGAGAATGCCACATTGGCGAGTTCCACCCAGGGTTTGTTCCTGCCGTACTCGTCTATCAGACTCTCGGTGTTGATTGTAAGTACCTCGTTGATGCGGATATTGTTTGCTCCCTGTCCGAACATCATATTCGTACAGAGTAGAAACATTCCTAATATCAGTCCGATTTTTTTCATATTATTATATCTATTGTTATTCAAATTATTTTGAGAAGTATCGTTTCATAATAGAGAACGAAGATACATAAAAAAAATTGAAAAAAGAAGACTTTTATTTCTTCTTTTCTCAATTTTTTTATCTTATCCTATAAGAAATACGGGCAAGCAAGCATTATTATAAGCTGCGCCGTAAGAATTCTAAGGAACATTGCAAGCGGATATACTGTAGAATAACCTACCGCAGGTGCATCTGTAGGAGCTACAGAGTTTGCGTATGCAAGTGCTGGCGGGTCAGTATGCGAACCGGCAATCATACCCATCAGCGTGTAGTAGTTGAGCTTGAGCTTCCAACGTGCTATTGCACCTACTATAAGAATAGGTATTATAGTAATCAGCACACCTGTATAGAGGTATTTAATTCCATCACCTTCAACAAGTGTATCGACGAATGTACCGCCGGCCTTGATTCCGACACTCGCAAGGAACAGACAGAGTCCGAACTCACGAAGCATCAGGTTAGCACTTGTAGATGTGTATGTGATAAGTTTAAACTTATATCCGAAACGACCAATGAGGATGGCGATAACCAGCGGACCACCGGCAATACCCAACTTCAAGGGAACGCTCATTCCAGGGATTGCGATAGGAAGCATACCGAAGATAACACCTACCATGATACCGAGGAAGATTGTTGCGATATTAGGATGATTAAGAGTCTTTGTAGAGTTACCTACTGCAGATGCAGCACGTTCTACAGAGTCTTCACGACCAACGATTGTAAGGCGGTCACCAACCAGCAGTGGAAGTCCTGCACGTGCGAAGAGGTCCATACCCTGACGCTCGATACGTGTTACGTTTACACCATATATATTAGAGAAACGCAGCTGTGCAAGTGTCTTACCATTAATCTTAGAACGTGTGATGACAACGTCCTTGCTTGTAAGAGGCATATCCTGCTTGTCCCAGTCTACTGTGATTTTCGGACCGATGAAAGAAACGACAGTCTCTACATCAGCTTCAGCACATGTAACATAAATCTGGTCGCCTAATTCGAGAATAGAATTTCCATTAGGAATACTTACGTGTCCGTTGTGAAGGATACGTGTACAAACGAATGCGCGTCCGAAGATCTGACGCATATCCTTAAGAGACTTGCCGCGAACCTGTTCGTTCTGTACTTCGAGGTGCATACGGTAAGGTTTAACTGTTACGTCGCCGCCTTCAGCTTCGTGAAGTTTCTTTTCTTCTTCGCTGAGATCTACACGGCAGATAAAGCGCAGCGCGATTGTTGCACCGATGATGCCGAGAACACCGAGGGGGTAAGCACAAGCATATCCCGATGCGATGGGCAGGTCTTTAATTGAATCGAATGAGTGAAGGGCTTCTGTTGCAGCACCAAGACCCGGAGTGTTAGTAACGGCACCGAAGAGAGTACCTGTCATCATAGCGAGGTTTGTTGCTGAATGATCATCGAAGAAGATGAAGAAACATGCAAACATCACTGCACAGTCGAGAAGTACAATCAGTACTGCCATGAGGTTCATAGGAACACCGCCCTTACGGAAACTTTCGAAGAAACCGGGTCCTACCTGAAGACCGATACAGAAAACGAACAATATAAGTCCGAATTCCTGAAGAAAGTGAACTGTAGCCGCAGGAGCTGTGAGTCCGAAATGACCGGCCACGATACCGGCAAACAAAACAAATGTAACACCTAACGAGATACCGCCGATTTTAATTTTTCCCAGCAGTACACCTACCGCAATTACCAGCGAATAGAGCATAGCAATATGCGCTATAGAGTCGGTGTCGGTAAACAATTTAATTAACCATTCCATAATATAAATTTTATTCTGCGTGCAAAAGTAATATTTAAAACTTGTATTTGCCCAATTATATCGAATTATTTTACATAAAAGCAGGGATTGTCCGGTTTTTCCGAGAGTTTGACGTTTTTTATATTGTTTTTTATGATGATAAGGAAAAATCCTATTATCTTTGCAAAAGTAAATGTGATAAAAATCATATAACTTATATAATATAGAAAGCACAATGTCAAACAACAACAAAAAACTTTTTGCGGAATTTAAAGCTCCCACAAAAGAAGAATGGCGTGCAAAGATCGAAAGCGATCTTGCGAAGGATGGTGCAGACTTTGAGAAACGACTTGTCTGGAGAACAGGCGAAGGTTTCAACATGCAGCCTTTCTATCGCAGAGAAGACCTTAAAGAACTGAAAACACCGGAAGCATTACCCGGCGAGTTCCCCTTCGTAAGAGGTAACAAGACACAAGACAATTCTTGGTATGTACGTCAGAACATTTATGCAGATGATGCTATTGAGGCTAACAAGAAAGCTCTCGACGTTCTCAACAGAGGTATCGACTCTCTCGAGTTTGTTATCCCCGGCGACAAAGTAAACGAAGCATTCGTAAGCAACCTGCTCAAGGACATCTATTGCGAAATCGTTGAAGTAAACTATCGTACTTCACTCGAAAAGACTCACGAACTTGCAGTACTCATCGACAAATACATCTCTGCAAAGGGATGCGACAAGAAGAAGATTGTTGGTTCTATCGACTGGGATCCTCTGCGCCTCATGGTTATGCAGGGCAAGGATACAGAAAAATATCTTGCTGAAGCTAAGGACATCGTTAAGGTATTTAAGGATTATCCTCAGTTCAGATGCGTTACAATCAATGCCAACCGCTTAGGTGACAACGGCGCTTATGTTCGTCAGGAACTCGGATGCGCTCTGGCTTGGGGTAACGAATACATGAATCTCCTCACTGAAGCTGGCTTCACAGCCGACGAAGCAGCTAACAATATTAAGTTCAACCTCAGTATTTCTCCCGTTTACTTCATGGAAATCGCTAAGTTCCGTGCAGCACGTATGTTGTGGGCAGAAATCGTTAAGAAGTATGAACCTGCTAACGTAGAATCTTGCAAGATGTGCGTAAATGCCGTTACTACTCGTTATAATATGACTATGTACGACAGCTACGTTAACCTGCTCCGTTCGCAGACAGAAACAATGAGTGCCGCCCTCGCTGGTGTTCATTCTATCGTTGTTACTCCGTTCAACGTTACTTACGAGGAACCGACAGACTTCTCTGAACGTATCGCTCGTAACCAGCAGCTGCTGCTCAAGGAAGAAAGTCACTACGACAAGATCGTGGATCCTTCTGCTGGTAGCTACTTCATCGAAGAACTTACAACAGCTATCTCTAAAGAGTCTTGGAACGTATTCCTGGGTATCGAAGAAGATGGCGGATTCCTTGCAGACGCTAAGGCTGGCAAGATTCAGGATGCAGTTGCTGCTTCTAACGACAGCCGTCACCTTGACACTGCTAAGAGAAAGGAATTCCTCCTCGGTACTAACCAGTTCCCTAACTTCACTGAGGTTGCAGACGGCAAGAAGCCTCTGGCTGAATACTTGCACGATCTGGATACAGAAATCACAAATGCTCCTTATAAGAGTGTTAAACTCGACAGAATGGCTTCTGAATTCGAAGCTATCCGTATGAACGTAGAAAGTCAGAAGAAGACTCCTATCGCATTCATGCTCACCATCGGTTCACTTGCATGGCGTCAGGCAAGAGCTCAGTTCAGCTCTAACTTCCTCCGCACAGCAGGTTATCAGATTATCGACAACCTCGGCTTCAATACAGTTGAAGAAGGTGTTGATGCTGGTCTGAAGGCTGGTGCAGACGTAATCGTTCTCTGTTCTAAAGATGACGAATACGCAGAATATGCTCCCGCAGCATTCAAGTATCTTAACGGCAGAGCTTTGTTCGTAGTAGCAGGTGCTCCGGCATGTATGGAAGATCTGAAGGCTATGGGTATTGAGAACTTCGTACACGTTAAGTGTAACGTACTGGAAACAATGAAGGACTTTAACGCTAAATTGGGAATAAAATGAGAAAGAATTTTAATGATATAGATATTTATGCCGGTATAAACGAAAAAGACGGTCTTAAATGGCAGAAAGATCACAGCATCGCTCCCAATTGGAAGACTCCGGAGCAGATTGAAGTGAAGCCGGTTTATACAAAAGAAGACCTTGACGGTATGGAGCACCTCGACTTTACAGCCGGTCTGCCTCCTTTCTTGAGAGGTCCGTACAGTATGATGTACCCTTACCGTCCGTGGACTATCCGTCAGTATGCAGGTTTCTCTACAGCTGAGGAGAGTAACGCATTCTATCGTCGTAACCTTGCCAGTGGTCAGAAGGGTCTGTCTGTTGCATTCGACCTTCCTACACACCGTGGCTACGACCCAGATAACGAACGTGTAATCGGTGATGTTGGTAAGGCTGGTGTATCTATCTGTTCTGTTGAGAACATGAAGGTTCTGTTCGATGGTATTCCCTTGAACAAGATGTCTGTATCTATGACTATGAACGGTGCCGTTCTGCCTATCATGGCGTTCTACATCGTGGCTGGTCTGGAACAGGGTGCTAAGCTTGAAGAAATGGCAGGTACTATCCAGAACGATATTCTGAAGGAATTCATGGTGCGTAACACATATATCTACCCGCCTGCATTCTCAATGCGTATCATCAGCGATATTATGGAATATACATCTAAGTATATGCCTAAGTTCAACTCAATCTCTATCTCTGGTTACCACATGCAGGAAGCAGGTGCTACAGCTGATATCGAGCTGGCTTACACTATCGCCGACGGTCTCGATTATGTTCGCGCTGCCATCAAGGCTGGTCTGAACATCGATGCATTCGCTCCGCGTCTGTCATTCTTCTGGGGTATCTCAATGAACCACTTCATGGAAATTGCTAAGATGCGTGCTGCACGTATGCTCTGGGCTAAGGTTATCCAGAAGTTCGATCCGAAGAACCCGAAGTCTCTGATGCTGCGTACTCACTCTCAGACATCAGGATGGTCACTTACAGAGCAGGATCCGTACAACAACGTTGGTCGTACATGTATCGAGGCTATGGGTGCCGTTCTCGGTCACACACAGAGTCTTCATACAAACGCTCTCGACGAGGCTATCGCACTTCCTACCGACTTCTCTGCTCGTATTGCTCGTAATACACAGATTTATATACAGAACGAAACAAAGGTTACAAAGCACATCGACCCGTGGGCAGGTTCTTACTATGTAGAGAGCCTTACAAACGAGATTGCTCGCAAGGCTTGGGCACATATCGAAGAAATCGAGAAACTCGGCGGTATGGCAAAGGCTATCGAGACTGGTGTTCCTAAGATGCGTATCGAAGAGGCTGCTGCTCGTACACAGGCTCGTATTGATAGCGGTAACCAGACTATCGTTGGTACTAACAAGTATCGTCTCGACCACGAAGATCCTATCGATATTCTTGAAGTTGATAACTCTTCAGTTCGTATCCAGCAGGAAGAAGGTCTTAAGGAACTTAGAGCTAACCGTAACGAGGAAGATGTTAAGCGTACACTTGCTGCTCTTACAGAATGTGTAAAGACTGGCGAAGGTAACCTTCTCGAAAAGGCTGTTGAATGTGCTAAGGTTCGCTGTACACTGGGTGAAATCAGTGATGCTTGCGAAGTTATTGTCGGACGTTATAAAGCTAAGGTTGACGTGATATCAGGTGTTTACAAATCAGAAAGCAAGGCAGATGCAGACTTCCAGGAAGCTTGCCGTCTGACTGACGAATTTGCTAAGAAGGAAGGACGTCGTCCTCGTATCTTCATCGCCAAGATGGGTCAGGATGGTCACGACCGTGGTGCCAAGGTAGTTGCTACAGGTTACGCAGACTGTGGTTTCGACGTTGATATGGGTCCGTTGTTCCAGACTCCTCACGAGGCTGCTCGCGAAGCTGTTGAAAACGACGTTCACGCAGTTGGTGTTTCTTCACTTGCTGCTGGTCACAAGACTCTTGTTCCTGCCCTTATCAAGGAACTCAAGGAAATGGGTCGTGAGGACATCATGGTTATTGCCGGTGGTGTCATCCCTGCTCAGGACTATGACTTCCTCTACAAGGCTGGTGTTGCTGCAATCTTCGGTCCTGGTACTTCTGTTGCTAAGGCTGCATGTACAATGATGAAGATTATGTTAGGTGAAGAGGAATAATCCCCTACTCCTTACATATTATATATAATAAGGTGGTGAATGTAATGTTCACCACCTTTTTTGTTTCTATGGATAATGCGTGTATATGTAACTGCACAATAATTAATATGTAATTACTCGTAATTTATTTCTAAAAGTATCCGTATTGATTTTTGAGAAATTTATAGGATAAAATTTCAACAAAAGAGGTGTAATGACATAAAAAAAGGGATTCCGCTGAATCCCAATCTTTTCTATTAACCTTAAATCTAATACTATGAAAAACACATTGCAAATATAATATTATTTTTGTCATCATGCAAGTATTTTGGCATCTATTTTATGGTTTTCGTTCTTTTTAACACGTTTGTTATTAAAAATGTACACTTTTCTTGCATTTTTTGTAGTTATATATCATTTTGAATAGCATTTTACCATTACACTTTACAATATTTACATACTTTCTTAAATATAGTATAAATACAGTAATGTGCGTAAGCCTTTGTATGAATTTGGAATGAAACTTGAGTTAAGGACATAAAAAAAGGGATTCCGCCGAATCCCAACCTTTATTAACCTTAAATCTAATACTATGAAAAATGCACTGCAAAGATATTGTTTTCTGCGCAAACTCCAAAATTCAGGAACACAAATCTTTCAAAATGCACCATTTATTGATATAAATTAGGTCATTTAACATTAAAATGACAAATTGTGCGTGCCAACAGCATTTTATTTGATAGTTTTCATGCATTATCTGAATATTTCATCATGCCATCGTTTCAGACTTACAGAAATCTTTTCGTGATATTTGCAGATAACATTTAGCAGGTCATAGTCACAGCGCCCGCGACAGTTCATGTCCACAGTAAAGTATCCGTAATCTGTTCCCTCGTCATCTTTAATCTTAGGCGGATATTTGGCATTTTCGTTAAAAGGTGAAAAATCACTCATGCTGCTTCCATACATTCCTTTTTCATTCCATATACTCACACAGCTGTTTCTGTCTCCATATCTGCCGCCGGCATTCCATATAGATTCAGGATTCTCCTCCCCTACATTAATGACACCTATAAAACAGGTGTAACTCTTTGTTTCCGGATCATATCCATATATCTTCATGTCCTGGGCATTCAGCACTAAGGACAGAAGAATGAATATTACTGCTGTAAAAAACTTCTTCATCTGTTGTCATGTAAATAATCACACGACAAATATAACATTTTTAATTGAAGAAAATGATGGATTTCGGTCTACTTAAGGTATTGACATAAAAAAAGGGTTTCCGCCGAAACCCAACCTTTTATTAACCTTAAATCTAATACTATGAAAAACACGATGCAAAGGTATGACTTTTCTGGAAATCTCCAAAACATTTAATCAAAATTCGTGCCATATCACGTGTTTTTTGATAAAAATCAATCAACATATACATAAAACAAGTCGGACGGCAGTTTTTAAGCTCCCATCCGACAACCTTTCATTAATTTAATTTTTAAGCATCTTTGCTATCTCTTCAGGTTTCAGAACTGAAGAAATAACCACTATGTTCAATTCTTCTTTCTCTTCGTCATAGATTACATATTCAAAACCTTCTGTAGCCTTATCCTTGTAATATATACCGACAAACTCATGTTTATCCTGACTTCTCATCAGTTGTACATACTCTTCTTTAAGATATTTAAGCGAAGCATGAGCCTCAACGACCTCAGTAGTCATGCCGTCATCATGTGACTCTGGATAACCTTTTACAAATACGGGTTTGTTCATCGAGATAGCAACGACATAATTAACTTTATCAGCAATCGTTCTTACATCAATAACATTATCGTTATATTTAATTTTCTTTTTGAGATTATCACCCTTGTATCTTACATAATCCACACCATGCATATTTTCAAATTTATCGAAATATGATGTCTGCGACCATCCTGCAACGCTTACCAAAGCTAACAGCAGCGAAATAAAAATTGTGCGTTTCATATCTTTTTCTTATTTAATTGTTTTATTTCATCTTACTAATTTTTCTGATATCCTCGGCAGAAAGATTACCTCTCAGCACCACGATTGATATTTCTTCCTTTTCCTCGTTATATATCACTATTTCCTTCTTGTTCTTACCTCTATTCTTCACATATATCGAAGTCAGCTCATCACCATCCTTGGCACTCATCAGACGTTCGTAACGTTCGTTATGCATGTAAATAAGTGCACTATGTGCATACCTTACATAAGCTGGCATAAGATTTTCAACATTATTTGGGCTTCCCTTTACCACAACAGGTTTGTCCATGTCTATGATTATCACGTTATCAAGTTTTTCACTGATACCTTTCAACTCAACGTTTCCAGACTTTACATTATCTATAAGACCGATGAGTGACTTTGATATGTAAACGTACTCAATGTCGTCATAATTCTCGAATTTCTCGAAAAACGACTGCGCCCATGTGGCGACCGATGCCAGCATTAAAGCCAGCGATAGAATAATACTTCTTTTCATAGTTATCTGTTATTTAATTTCTTTAATTTTTCTACTACTATTCTGTTTGCCTGATTAGTTGTTTTCTCTGCCTTGTTCATGCCGTCCATGCCCTTGTTAAGAGCTTTTGAGAATGCTATCAGTGCGCGTTGTGTCTGCTCGGCTGCTTCTTCGGGCGTACTGCATGTATCTTTCGGAGAAATGGTTACTTCCTCTCGTGAGAGATATGTATTTACGCTTAATATAATGCATAGCATAGCTGCAATACTGCCAAATATACGCAGTCGTACCGTGCGATGTTTTCCTGCCTTATCATCTATAGCAGCCGATATTCTTGCATTCAGTTCTTCAGGCATCTCAGGTTCGCCAAATGACATCAGTTCCTCAAACATCTTTTTATCAGCCTGCATATCTTCCGGAACATCATTAGAAGCAAAGAATTCTTTAAGCTGCCGTTCTTCCTGCTCTGATGTCTCGCCATCGTAATAGCGCTGCAACAACAATTTTATATCATCTGTTTTCATTCTTCAATAATTCTTTAAACTGTTCTCTTAATTTTTTTCTTGCCCTGCTCAGCAGAACACGTATATTAACCTGTGTCAGACCCGTATGCTGTTCTATTTCCTCAAACGAACAGTCGTCTATCTCTCGCATCTTAATCAGTATTTTCTGCTGATAAGGAAGTTTTTCGATAAACTGCTGTACATAGTTAAGTTCATCTCTTTGTTCAGTAACGTTTTCTGTTACACGTACCTGGTTGTCATTAATTTCTGCATCATCGCTGCGTCTGGCATTAAACATGTCGTAACACATTCGTTTTACAAGTGTCACAGCGTATGCTTCTATATTCACCACATGTGCAAGATCGTTTCTTTTATTCCATAGTTTGATGTAACACTCCTGAACGATATCCTCTGCATCCTGCCGGTTTGCCGTCAGCCGCCACGCCACAGTATAAAGTCGTCGGCTTAATGGCAGGTATTGCTTTTTAAATTCTTCGGCATTCATCAGTTAGTCATTTTAAAGTCAGCCATATCGTTAGTATTAATCTTTCCTTTTATATACACTAACGAAGAGTGTTTTCACATCGTCGCTACAGTCATCCATATCTAAGACACTGAGCGAACGGACACCTTGCACACCATCTTTGACAGACGAGGGGCACAATGACATTACCATTCGCGGCATATGTACGTATTCTGCATCCTCAAATTTCTTAAATTCTTTTATTATTGATTTTGCACTCTGCGAATATACTACCGAAAACATACACGCTGCGAGCACAATCATTAAATATCTTTTTATATTCATTGTCTTTTTTCTAATGCTTTTATAGTACAGACCGAAATATACGGATTTTGTTACATTGAAAAGACATTATTTTTTGAATATAAGAAAAAAGGTTCTTAAACGGAGAAAAATATAATTGTAAAGTGTAGTAGATATAAGGAGTAAAACAGCCTAAAAACTTACAGGCATAAAAAAAGGGATTCCGCTGAATCCCAACCTTTTATTAACCTTAAATCTAATACTATGAAAAACACGATGCAAAGGTATAGCTTTTCGGGAAATCTCCAAAACTTTTATTCAAAATTCGTGCCACAGCACGTGTTTTTTGATAAAAATCAATCGCCTTGTGCTAAAAAGCATGTTTCTTTACATTACATACTGATTTTTTATATTGTAAATCTTTTCATCAGACAACAAACTATAATCATAAAAAAACTGCAGTTCCTATCAGGAGCCACAGTTTTCTTTATTATATTAACTGATGTTTATCTGTGTTCTTTACGCAGAAGGTCATTTACAGTCTTCACGGGATTGAACGTAGACAGAGGCACTTCAACGAACATGGTGTTCCAGTTGCTCATTGCACCGTTCCACAGTCCCGGAAGTTCAAGAGCCTTAAGTTCTCGTCCGTTCTTACTCTTACTGCTGATGAATCCTGTTGCAGGATCAACAAACTTACGAAGGTCAAACTTATTACCCTTATAATCCTTTACAATACATACCAGATCTACGGGATTGAAGTGTGTACCATGCTGGAACATCTCCATCGCACGTGCATCGTTCTTGTCTATCTGACTGCTTTCAAGAATCTGAAGACTGACACTTCCGTCGGGATTATATGCAAGGAACGGACCGCCGCCTGCTTCGCCTACATTGCGTACTACACCGCACACGCGGATAGGACGGTTGAATTTGTCTCTTAGATATGCTGCAAGTTCTGTATCATTCATCTTGTCTGTACCTTCCTTGTAACAGCATATTTCTTTCTCTAAGAATGCAAGCATCTCGTTAAGCTGCTCACGTGTACATTTCTTGTCAAGCTGCTCCATATAAGCATAGATACGGTCGCGCAGACTTACTGCCATTCCTGCAATGAGCTGTTTGTTTCTTATCGTATCTTTCTTAAATGAGTCGGGAACGACGTTATCTATGTTCTTTATAAATATTACGTCGGCATCAATATCATTAAGATTCTCTATCAGCGCACCATGACCGCCGGGACGGAACAGCAGCGTACCGTCTTCATTTCTGAACGGAGTATTGTCGGGATTAACGGCAACGGTATCTGTCGATGGTTTCTGTATAGAATAAGTAACATCGTAAAGTACTCCGAAGAGACGTTCGAACTTTTTCTTCTTCTCTTCCACCTCGGCACGGAACATATCTATATGTTCAGCACTCACGGTAAAGTGTATTCTTACCTTAACGCCACAGGCTGCATACATTGCGCCTTCTGCAAGATGTTCTTCTATCGGAGTGCGTGAACCACCGGGATATTTATGAAATTCGAGCAGTCCCTTTGGCAGCTGACCGTAGTTAAGTCCCTTTTCATAAATCATATTGGCTGCAACAGACTTATAGTCTCCGCGTGTTATGAGCTGGTCTACACTTGTGGCAATGTTCTCGCGACATTTATTATCGAGAGAATCAAAGAACGCAAAGTCATGGATATGCTCAAAGAAGTTCTTTTCAAAATCAGTTGTCGGTTCTTTATAGTCGGCATCCAAGAATGCAAAGATATTCTTAAACATACGACTTGCGGCACCGCTGGCCGGTACAAACTTAACGACTTTTATATCCTCACATTTCTCACCCGAACGTGTGTCGTTCCAGAGGTCTACATATTTCTGTGTTTCCTCTGCATCGGGAACGGCTATACCCTTCTCCACCGAGGCTGCTGCCTCTATCTTCAGATATGGGAAGCCTGTCTCAAAATTATGAAGCTGTCTTTCTAACTGTTCTTCGGTTATTCCTTTCTGCTTTAATTGCAGTTTGTCTTTCTCTGTAATCATAATACTATGTTTATTAGGATTCTGTTACAAATATAACTTAAAAAGAGCAAACAATGAACTATTATACAATATTTTTCTGTTACAATCTGTTTAACATGCATCTTTATATATTAGCAGTTCATAAATAGGGATAACAATATTTAAAATTGAAATGGTTTGGGGCAGTCAGACACGATTTTTTATTATCTTTGTAATACTATATTTTTAAGACAATGACAGAAACACCGATATTTACAGAAGAAGAACGTGACGAGGCGATTGAAACGGCACGTCTTCTGAAACAAGAAATAATCAGTACTCTTCATCCTGGTGATGAGGAGAAGATTCATCAGCATATCTACAGAGAGATTGAATCTGAACATATCGAGCGTGACATCTTTGGTCTCAATCCTGTATTAAATGCCATCAGTACGGCTTACATTGCTGTCACCGAGACTTCGCTCAAGCGTGATGGCGTAATGGCTATCTTGCTGCACGACAGTGTGGCTCAGGGGCATCTTGACATCGAACAGGTGGACAGGGATTTCGGTGGCGACGTAGCTAAAATTATACGTGGTATCATCCGTGTCAGCGAACTGTATAAGAAGAATCCGGTAATCGAGAGTGATAATTTCCGCGATCTTCTAATCACTTTTGCCGATGATATGCGTGTCATTCTCATAATGACTGCCGGTCGTGTCAATGTCATGCGCCGCATTCGTGACACGGAGGCTGTCGAGGCTCGCCGCCGTGTTGCCGAGGAGGCTTCTTATTTATATGCTCCCATTGCTCACAAACTGGGACTGTACAAGATTAAGAGTGAGCTGGAGGATCTTAGTCTTAAGTATTTGGAGCATGATGCTTATTACATGATTAAGGATAAGCTGAATGCCACGAAGAGTACTCGTGATGCTTATATCGACAGATTCATCGTGCCTGTAAAGGAGCGTCTGGAGGCTATGGGACTGAAATTTAAGATTAAGGGACGTACCAAGAGTATTCACAGTATATGGCAGAAGATGAAACGCCAGCATTGTGAGTTCGAAGGTATTTACGACTTGTTTGCTATCCGTATCATTCTCGATTCTCCGGAACAGCTCGAAAAGATGCAGTGCTGGCAGGCGTATTCAGTAATCACTGATATGTACCAGCCTAACCCTCGTCGTCTGCGTGACTGGCTGTCAATGCCTAAGTCGAATGGTTACGAGAGTCTTCACATCACCGTCTTAGGTCCTGAGAAGAAATGGGTTGAGGTTCAGATTCGTACCGAACGCATGGACCGCATCGCCGAATATGGTCTTGCTGCTCACTGGAAGTATAAGGGTGTCAAGGGCGAGATGGGACTCGACGAATGGCTTAATAACATTCGCTGCACGCTTGAGAACAGTGATAACCGTAACATGATGGATCAGTTCACCATGGAACTTTACGATGATGAGGTGTTCGTATTTACTCCTGCCGGTGACTTACTTAAGTTCCCCAAGGGGGCAACAGTTCTCGATTTTGCCTACCGTATCCATTCTAATGTCGGTGACCATTGCGTGGGTGCCGTAGTAGACGGCAGAAATCTGAGTCTCAGGGATTTGCTCCACAGTGGCGACCAGCTTGAGATTATCACAAGTCAGACGCAGCGTCCTAAGGCAGACTGGCTTAACATCGTTACTACATCGCGTGCTAAGTCTAAGATACATCAGTCGCTGAAGGAGCGTCAGGCACAGCATATCCAGCTGGCAAAGGAGAAACTGGAACGTCGTTTCAAGAACCGTAAGGTTGATGTGGAAGAGAGCATCATGTCACAGATAATCGACAAGATGGGATATAAGAAGACTACTGACTTTTATCTTGCCATATCTAATGAGATTATTGATGTAAACGATATCGTCGACAGATATAAGGATTATAAGGATTTCCTTGAAAACCCGTCGGCACAGCAGCCTGTAACGAGTGCTAAGGATTTTACTTATAAGAAGAGAAAGGAAGATGAGGAGACTAAGACTTCTAATAACATTCTGCAGATTGACGAGAATCTGAATGACATTGAGTATAGTCTGGCTAAATGCTGCAACCCTGTCCGCGGTGATAAGATTTTCGGTTTCGTTACGTCAAACGGTGTCGTGAAGATTCACCGCTGTGACTGTAAGAATGCTCCCGACCTGCGCCGTCGTTTTGGTTATCGTATCGTTGATGCTCGCTGGAGTAAAAATGATAATAATAAGGATGATCATACGTTCCAGACGACAATACGTGTAGTGGGTAATGATGATATTAAGATTGTAAACAACATCACGTCTCTCCTGTCTACTGACAACCGCGTCATGGTACGTAACATGAACATCAGCTGCGACGATGGTATCTTCAGCTGCATTATATCTTTACTGCTTAAAGATACTACAATTCTTAATGCCGTCATCAAAAAACTGAATAACGTAAAGGGTGTAAAACAGGTTATAAGAATATAAAATTCTCAGGTTATTATATAAAAAGAGCATATAGTGTACTGATTTCATGCATCGGCACTATATGCTCTTTCAACTATTTACTATGTTATTTTATTTTTGTCTGTTTTCCGAAGAATAAATATTATTCAGAAAGTGACTTTCCTGTATTTTTCTTCATTACAAATACTGTTTTATTGTTCCTGTCATTCATTGACACTGTTCCGTCTGCATTAAATGCAAAACTGCGAACCTTTTCTAATGCTGAAAGAATAATACCTTCGTTCTTCATTCCGGGTCCTGCCATTCTTGTTAATGCCATCTGTGAGAAACGTAATGCTGTAGGATTCTTTGTATCCTGTATGAATCCTCCGTTAAAGATGTTGCATCCGCCTGTTCCGTGAACTTTCTTCTCTTCTACATTGAAGGCTATGAAAGGAGTCTTTTCTACTACCTCCACTGCTTTGTCGCCAACTGTAGTGATAATCCATTCGCCATTAAGATCGGCAACTGTTACGGCAGGAGCCTGTTTCTTTTCAAGACCAAAGAGTACCTTACCCTCTGCATCTGTAAGTTCTACACCTTTCTTTGTAGCTTTGTATGACTTTACTTTCTCTAATGCGTTGAGAACCTTATCTTCTAATTTCATGTCCGGACACATTCTGCGTGTTGCTCCTACATTTGAAAGTTCTATCGAACCTTTTTTGGAATTTAATGCTACGGAACCCATGATGTTGTTGCATCCGGCATTGCCGTACATACGATTTTCTTTTACGTCAAAACCTAAGAATGGTATTTCTTCAGAAGATACTTTCTGACCTTCTACTGTAATAATGTTCCACTCTCCAGCTAAATCTACTACTGATTTATTTTGAGTACCGCAGCTGCATAAAAAAGTAGTTCCTAATAATACACTTAAAAAAACTTTATTCATATCCTGTTAAATTAGTTTGTAAATACATTTGTAAAATACACGACAAAGATATGAATTTTCTATCAAAAGTACAAAGACAATGCTTAATCTATAATATATATCAAATATATTTTGTATTGTTTAACAAAAAATTGTGACAAAGATGCTTACAAAAAAGCACTTTGTCACAATTTATGTCAGAAACTATAGTTCTGTTTATTTGTTCATAACCTTAACCGACTTACCGTTTACTGATACGATGTAAAGACCATCTGCAAGGTTAGAAAGACTTATCTTACCGCCTGATACTATACCCTTGTTACAGAGTCTGCCCTGAAGGTCTGTAATTGTGTATTCTGCTCCGTCAAGATTGCGTGCCACAACATATCCGTCATAGACAATAAGTTCTGAAGCCTCACCTGTAACTTCGTCAATGTTTGTTGCACCGGTGTCTGCAAAATCATCATATACATATTTTTTAATATTATTAGACTCGCCATTTCTACTTGAATGTGTCAGTATTTTTTCTTTAAGTGTTCCGTCTTCCATATATGTATATTCCCATACATCACCGCCAATGCTGCCAAACTCTCCAGACTTCTGATTGTAGAAATATTCTATATTTGACACATAATTGTTGTGTTCGTCATAACGCACTTCACAGTATGACGGAGGCAGACCGAGATAGTTGATTTCTCCTTCATCGTAAGTTCCGTTGTCATTTAAGTCTTCCCATTCGCAATATAAGAAATTGTAACTGTCTCCCGGGGCTACATCATAAGTATAAATCCTTGCGTAATTTTTACCATAAGCATCCAATATCAGTTCTTTTAATATTCGGTCCTGCTTGTCGTATACATTCTTTACATCAGCAACCTTTGAAAGCTGTCCTCCGTTTTCAACACGATACAAAGTGAACGATTCTGCCTGATTATCCGGATCTTCATTAAAGGCGCGAAACGCATCTTCGTTTAATTTCAGAAACTGGTCGTTTGTCTTACGCCATACAATATCTTTATATACAAAAATATCAGCAAAGTTTCCCTGAGCGTCTTTATTCTTTACTTTCATTTCTGATGCATGACTGTCTGCATCTGCATAGTTGAAATAATAGCCCTTAGATAAGGGTTTTGTCATTTCAGAAGAAAGCCACGACTGGTTTACGGTTACTCGTCCGAAAGCATCACGTTCAAACTGGAAATATTGATTGTACAAAAGACATTCGCCTTCCATAGAACGTACCCAGTCTTCATTGGTATCGTCCCATACGTAAGATTCCGTACTCTTAATGACATCTGTACATACGTCATCATAAGTATATACTATACGGAACTTACTGTCTCCTTTATTACCATTCTTTTCTACTATTTCTTCTGTCTTATTACCATTATCATCATACTTGTAGGTAACAAATTCACTACGTTTAACATTACCTGTCTTAATATCATAATAAGTACATTCCTGACTAACAGTAAGGAGTTTTTCGTTTAATGTCTGTTTGTTTAACGTAGCTATCTTCCATTCTCCACCATACCATTTATATATTGCCTCTGTCTTGGGTACTTTCATCGACGAACTTTCCTTCTTAACAACAGGTCTGCTGGTCATTGCTGACAATGTATTAAAATCTGTCTTTGGCATAAGTAATGTCCTGGCTTCCTGAGCTGTTGCCGTCTGTCCGATACTCAGCATTATAGCTGCTAATACTGATAAATAATGTTTTTTCCCCATAAATTTTATTCTTAATAAATTGGTTAATAATTATGTTTACATTTTCTTGATTGTTTCTATACGATAATATGTTACAAGCACTTTTATCTGTCGCAACATACTACTTTTTCTTGAATATCACATATTTATTATTATAAAAAATAGTATTCGGAGTCTCTTTTAATACAAAACGCAGAAATACAAATAAGTTTTCAAGCATTACACGTTAATCTACTTTATATTGTATGTAACAAATGTCTGTTTATTCAGTCCATGTCGCTGATGTCATTAACATTTACAAATAGGATATTAAAACCGTCTGCTTAGTTATGAATATTGGTTTTTTGTCTGAAAAGAAAACTCCACAGGTACTCTTACGTTTCTTCATAGATTAAATTGACAGAAACAAAAAAGGGATGTAATGCATTATGCTTACATCCCTGTATATAAAGTACGTACAGATATACTATTTCTTACCAAACTGCGGATCTATCTTCACGAGCGATGCTACGACAAAGGTTAATATACATAGGAACATCACAAAGATAAAGAACATCTGATAACCGAGGGCTTCCTGAAGAGCACCGGCAACAAGTCCTGGTATTTGCAGACTGAGTGCCATGAGTGCCGTACATAGTGCATAATGTGATGTCTTGTATTTTCCGTTGATGGCATTACTGCTGTAATATATTAGGTACAGCATATATGCCGTGAAACCGAAACCATAACCAAACTGTTCTATGAAGATACATACAGAAGTTAGCATAAGTGATGCATCAGTACAGTAACTAAGATAAACATATACTAAGTCAGGAATGGTTATTGCGGCAACCATAGGCCACAGCCAGCGTTTCAGTCCGTGCTTTGCTGCTGCCAGTCCTCCTATTATACCTCCGGCTACGAGTCCGATTACTCCTACAGTTCCGTAAGCAAAAGAATACTCCTGTAATGAAAGAGCCATACCGCCGTCGGCTGCCTTACCGCACAGGAACAGCGGAGTGATCTTTGCTAACAGTCCTTCGGGCATACGGTAACATAACATGAAGAATATACCCGTCAGAGCCTCATCACGCAGACGCAGTTTTCCGTCGGGCTGTACAACGAAGATGAATGTTCTTACAGAGTCTAACAGGTCGGACATTATTTTCTTACTGTCTAATTTCTGTTGATTATCAACACCTTCATTACTCGGCAGAATAAGTTTGTGATATACGGCAAGTCCGATGAAAAGTGCTGCAACGAAATAGAACACAAGCATCCACGAATACTTTATCTCGCCCCTGAAAAGGACTTGCAGACTGCCTGCCACGGCAACGAGAATACCCTGTCCGAAGATATTGGCCAGACGGTAGAACGTACTTCTGATGCCCACGAACATGGCCTGCTGATGTTCGTTGAGTCCTATCATGTAGAAGCCGTCGGCTGCAATGTCGTGCGTTGCCGACGAGAATGCCATGAGCCAAAAGAAGCACAGTGTAGCTTCAAGCCAGAAATGGGTGTTCAGCGTAAACGCCACTCCGGCAAACGATGCGCCCATGAGCATCTGCATCAGTATTATCCACCATTTCTTCGTCTTTATGACATCCACGAACGGACTCCACAGGGGTTTTATAACCCACGGCAGATAGAGCCAGCTGGTATAGAATGTTATCTCGGCATTGCTCAGTCCTAACTGCTGATACATAATCACCGATACGGTTACTACGATGACGTTGGGCAGTCCTTCTGCAAAATATAACGAAGGTACCCACGCCCACGGACTTAACTTCTTAAATAATTGCATCACCTGTTAGTATATTGTCTTTATCTCCGCATCATTGTAATAATGCAGCAGTATCTCATCATATTTATAACCTTTCTCGCCCATCACTGCGGCACCTATCTGGCATAATCCGACGCCGTGTCCCCAGCCTGCACCTGTAAGTCGGAAACCTTCTGCCGTCTTGTCCACCACAAAGGCACTGCTGTAGAGGTGTGTCTTGCTCAACGCACGACGAATCTCCAGTTCTTTACCGATGGTAAATGTTCGTTTGGTTCCTACTATCGTCAGTTTACTTATTCGTCCGCTTCTGCCTCGCTCAACAGGTCTGAGTTCCTGTATCTCGCCAAAGTCGATGTTCAGTTTTTCTTTAAGCAGGACTGACAGTTCCTCATTGGTATATTCCACATGCCAGCGGTAGAAATCTTCTGTCTCCTGGTCATAGTCGTTGAGCACCTGTGAAAGGATATGTTTGTCGTGTGTGTTACAGAATGATTCGGGTGACGTACGAATCCACTTGTCAAAGTCCTCTTCGGTTGAGAGATTTGGAGTCTTGTCGCCTTCGTCATCACGTCTTGACTTAAGATACGGCACATCCTTGTTTTCCCAGCAATAGCCGAACTCTTCGGTTATACCGCCGCAGCACTTACTGAAACGAGCATCACATATATCGCCGTCATACGTAAGTATCTGTCCGCGTGTACTCTTTACCGCCTGCATCACATGCTGGTTCTGAGCACGTGTTATACCCTGATAACGCTGACAGTGGTCGTCGGCACACACATCGAATATAGTGTGGTCGTCACGGTCGTACCATTTAATGAATGTATCTTCTGTCTTGATAAACGAGAAGAAACCGTTACTGCCGTTCTGCTGGTTAAGGCGGCGTTTCATCTGTGCCAGTAACCAACTGCGTGATATTACGGCATGTGCCTTAAGGAATTCTGGCGAAGATGCGGAGTTCATCTCACTTGAAATTACACTCACGAGATAGCTCTCCACGGGCAGTATGTTGATGGCGCATATCTTATCGGCCTCAACCACAAGTTTCAGTCGTCCGCGGAACACCTGTCTTTCCTTACGTTCCCAGTGGAATTCCTTACCGATGGTGACATCACTCAGCGAGAACGAAGCCTTTTCATCGTTAGGGATAAATGTCAGTTCACGGTAACTGTTGCCGTTCCATAAAATGGCACCTTCGTGGAGTTCTACTGTCTGCTCACCGGTAATCTTCTCACCCTTGGCGGTATAGGGAGTATTCAGCGAGAATGATATTTTCTCACCACTTACGATACCCACCGACACATCGGGTTCCTTACCGATTCCTTCTTTGTATTTATCTTCTACACGTATGCCGTGTTCCTTAATCTTATTTGCAATGGCATCAATCTCCTCGTCACTCAACGACACTTCCTTGAAAATGCTCTCAAGCTGTGCCGAATCGAGACGCTCGAAATCGCATTTACGGGGAGTGATTACAAGTCCTGACATGTCTACCGCACCCGGACTGATGAGCATTCGTTCGTCACCTTCCTTGAAATAAACGTCTGGACGGTGTTTCTTACGTGCAAACACGATGGTTACGGTTGTCTTTCCCTCACGCCATGCCACAATGTTCATCATTGGTTCTGGAGCACCTTCGTTTACGGGCAGATGCTTATATAATGTGCGGAACATCACCCTGTCGGTGTTCTCGCTGAGACTGCGTATCACGAATGCCTTTACAGGGTAGTCGTTGATTACAGAAATGTCCTCGCCATCGGCAAGCTGATATATCACGTCGATGCTGCGGCAGATGCGCGGCCATGCCTTACGTATGGGGATGACATCGGCAGTGCCAGCCTGGAAATGCAGATGGTCGGGAGCTGACGCACCACACTGCGGACCGTTATAGAACACGAACAGATCTTCGTATTTATCGAGTATGCGATGTATCTCGCTATAGTTCTTGTAAATGCTCTGAGGCTGATGTCTCAGTGCTGGTATTGTAAAATGCTTTGGCAGTATGGGGAACGGATTTACCAGCATCTCATACTTGTCGCCCATCATCTTAGATATCTGATTCTCAGGACGGTTGTCCTTACATAGGAAACATTTGCGTGCCGCAATACTTGCCTTGTCTACCTTTGCGCCCGATGAAACGATGCGCAGCGGATTGTATTGCAGTTTGAAGGTGTTGTCACCCATTGAAACATCACGTGTACTTACATCCTGCAGGTTACGGAAGTTCTGTCGTGCCTCGTCCCATTTCTCCATCTGTCGGTTGAAGAAACGTTGCAGCGAACTGTTGTACATGAGTTCTTTTCTGCCTGCATTTAGTTGTTTGCGGGCATTAAGTTCCATGGTGCGGATAGAGTCCTTATAGAAATTATTGGCGTTTTCCTTTTCTATCGAGAGCGAAGCATCACTGTTACCCTCCCAGCGACGACACAGATACAGTTCGTCGTAAATTCTGCCTACACGGTAACTGCGACTGAAGGCGAGTGCCAGGGCATAATCCTCTCCATAACTTGTGTTCGGGAATTTTATCTGTCGTGCTATAGGTGTGAAGAAAGCACGCGGAGCACCGAATCCGTTGATGCGCAGGGCATTGTTACGACCATTTTCCTCTGTCCATTCGGTATGCGCAATGAGTCCGGGCGGCAGAGTGTTCAGTTTAAAGTCACACATACGGTATGCACCGATTACCATTGCAGCCTTCTGCTTATAGAATGCAGCCACGATGGTACGCAGCGTTGCGGGTGAAGAATAGAGGTCGTCTGAATCGAGCTGAACGGCAAAACGTCCGCAGCGGTCATCATTGACGGCAAGATTCCAGCAACCGCCGATACCCAAGTCGTCACGTTCTGGAATGATATGTATCAGTCGTTCGTCTTTTATGGCATCAAGAATCTCTGTCGTTCCGTCGGTGGAATGGTTGTCTACCACAATGACGTTAAAGTCAAACGGTGTCTTCTGCTGCAAGGCGCTGTTCACTGCATCGGCAACGGTCTTGGCACGGTTACGCACCGGAATAATCACCGAAGCCTCGCACGCGAAGTTCTGTTCGTTGAAATCGGGAGTCTGTAATGTGTCCATGTCTATCAGTGCGCCCACCTTAGCCAGATGTGCGGTGACTACACGTTCCATTTCTTTCTGTACTTCCTGGTTCTGCGGATTTACGTAGTCAAACTGACGTTCGCCGCTCGAACGGAGGTCGGTCTCGATGTCGGTATAGAGGTATTCTCCGATATGGAATATGCGTCCGTTGCGACTGATGAAGAGGCGCAGCGAATAGTATGCCGAATAAGAATAGCAGTAATTTGCTGCCTCGTTCTGTTCCACATATTCGTGCAGCAGCTGCGAATCGAAGAGTACTAACGGACCGAAATTAAAATTATCGCGCAGACTGCCTTCCTGATAGTCTATCACGGGGTTCTTGACCTTTACGCCGTCGCGCAGCGAATAATAATCGCTGTACACCATTCCCGCATTGGTCTCCGTGGCGCACTGTAAAAAACGTTCCAGTGCGAACAGCGAGAGGTCTAAAGGTGATGTCTTTTTATACAGCATCACGTATTCGGCATCGGTGCGCGAATCAATCTCCCTGAGCACTTCGGGCGAATAAAGATTGTCGGTAACTATGACATCACAGTAATCGGGAATATCGTTGTTGTCTGCAAATTCGGACGTAACTATCAGACTGATATGTTGTATTGTCTTGCTGTCCTTGAGCTGTGTAAGCGTTTTGTCTATACTTTTCAAATCCATACACGGCAGGAAGCAGTCTATTTTTTCTCTCATAATATTTAAATTTCGGTATTATTATACCTATTTTATTGCAAATGTAACACAAAATGCTCAGATATGGACACGTTTATTCAATATTTTCATTAACTTTGCGTAACAAAAACAATTGAATGGAAATGGAAGCGTCAGAAAAATCACTATTGGGAATGAATCTTTACGAACTTCAGGAGGCTGTTAAAGAACTTGGTATGCCTAAGTTCACTGCCAAACAGATTGCCGACTGGGTTTATGTTCAGAAAGTAAATTCTATTGATGAGATGACTAACATTTCAAAGAAGAACCGTGAACTGCTAAGTCAGCATTACTGCATGGGAAAGGCTCCGTTTCTCGACCGTCAGGTTTCTGTCGACGGTACGATAAAGTATCTCTTCCCTACCCGCAGCGGTAAGTTCGTGGAGACTGTCTTCATACCCGATGGCGAACGTGCCACTCTGTGTGTGTCGTCGCAGGTGGGCTGTAAGATGAACTGTCTGTTCTGCGAAACTGGCAAGCAGGGTTTTCAGGGACATCTGCCGGCATCGGACATCTTAAATCAGATTTATTCGCTGCCTGAGGTGGAGCGTCTCACTAATATTGTTTACATGGGTCAGGGTGAACCGATGGATAACCTCGACAATGTGCTTAAATCTACTGAGATTCTTACTGCTGACTATGCCATGGCATGGAGCCCGAAGCGTATTACGGTGAGCAGCGTGGGTGTGAAGGACAAACTGAAACGTTTTCTTGAGGAGAGTGACTGTCATGTGGCTATCTCTATGCATAATCCGTTCCCGGAGGAGCGTAAGGAGATTATGCCTGCTGAACGTGGAATGTCTATCGTGGATGTTGTCGATCTGCTGAAGAATTATGATTTCTCTCATCAGCGTCGTGTTTCGTTCGAGTATATCGTGTTCGACGGTATGAACAATACACCGAGACATGCCAAGGAGATTATACGACTGACCAAGGGACTTGAATGTCGCGTGAACCTTATCCGCTGGCATACCATTCCTAACGTGGACCTTCACGGTGCATCGGTAGAGAAGATGGAGGAGTTCCGCAATTATCTTACGCAGCATGGTGTGTTTACCACTATCCGTGCCAGTCGCGGACAGGACATATTCGCTGCATGCGGACTATTAAGTACTGCTAAACGTAATGGCGAAGATATATAACATATTCGTCTCTGTACTGCTGTTGCTGCTAATGGCAGCTTGCAGTCAGCCGCCCATACCTCGAAGCGGTGGAAGACCGTTCGACGTGGCGATTGTTACGGGCGAGGAGATGGCGGGACGTGTTGTTATGCGCGAATTGTCGGGATGTACTGATTATTACAGCAACGACGAACCGATGTTTAATTTGTCGCTGTCGAAACAGAATGGCGAGGAGGACGTAATCCGTCTGGCACGCACTCTGATAATAGTAGACACTGCATTTATTGATAATACAATTGCAATACGCGAACGTAACGTGTGGGCAAGACCTCAGTTAGTGCTTTATGTGCGCACGCCGTCGGCAGAACAGCTGACGGAGGATTTCAATCAGCTGCGCGATTTGTTCGTTCGTGAGATAAATGATTTTGAACGCAACATCCTGCTTACAGACATGGAGAATCAGCGAAACCTGCTGTTAGAGGATAGTGTGATAAAATATACGGGCACGGGACTGTATGTTCCGGCGTCTATGAAGATTGCTCATGCCGAGAAGGATTTTGTGTGGCTCACTGCCAACAACTCCGACGAGAATCATTCGCTCTGCGTATATCGCACGCATCGTAGGAACGTGAATACTAAGAACATGAAATCGGTAACTGCCTTACGCGACAGTATCATGAGCCGTAACATTCGCGGATATAAGAAGGATGTACGCTGGCACATCACTCTGGCTTCGGAGCGTGCGGAGATAAGACACGATACAATCTTAGTACGCAACCGCTGGGAGATGTCGGGCGATGCCATGGGTGGTCCGTCCGCCTGCCGCATAATAGAACACAACGACTCTGTAACGTTCATCGAGGCGTTCCTCTATGCTCCTGCCACAAAGAAAAGAAACAAAATGGCAAGAATGGAGGCTCTGCTGTTCGGAAAATACTGATGCAGTTGCCAGGGGCTATAGGCTATTGGGGGTTATAAGGGGTTATAGGCTGTTAGGGGTTGAAAGTTATAAGTTATAAGTTGAAAGTTATCAGGGGCTATAGGCTGTTGGGGTTGAAAGTTATAAGTTATAAGTTTTCAGCTATCAGTTATCAGTTTCAAGATAGACTGTAGACTGGAAGTAAGAAGTTCTCAGAAGCTGCAAACCACTAAGTTGAAACTAACGACTTAAAACTTAAAACTTAAAAACCATCAGCCGCAGGCTGACAACTGACGACTGACAGCTACTATGACATCCAACAATAAAACCAGTAAGAGTCCGTTCATAATATTAGAGAATTGATAAAAGGAGTTTATACTCCACAAAATAAAATAAGAAACAAAAAATTACGCAAGCGCAAAAGACTATAGTGAAAAGTGCAAAAGTACAAAGTTGAGAAAGTATAAAGTGCAAGGTTCAAAGTTTATAGTTGAAAGTGCAAAGTTGAAAGTTAATAGTGAAAAGTTGAAAGTATAAAGTTAAAAGTTTGAATGTTAGAAATGTAAAGTCTATAGTTAAAAGTTTGAAGTACGAAACTGAAAGCATAAAGCAAAACAGCTGATAACTGACAGTTTAACTGATAACTGAAAACTTAGAACTTTAAACTCAAAGCCATCAGCCAAGGCTAAAGAACTAATAACTGATAGCTTAACAGATAACTTAAAACTTAGAACTTTAAACTTTAAACTTAAAACCATCAGTCAAGGCTAAAAAGCTGATAGCTGACAGCTGACAACTGATAGCTTAACAAGTAACTTAAAACTTTAAACTTATAACTTAGAACCTCAATTAAGGCTAAAAAACTGATAACTGACAACTTAATAAATAACTTAAAACTTAGAACTTTAAACTTTAAACCTCAGCCCTCCGGCTGAAAACCACAAGTTCTTAACGCGCTCATAGCGAAAAAAACACAAGATATGGAAGACAGAAAAATACGTGTCGGTATAACACATGGTGACACAAACGGAATAGGTTACGAGATTATATTCAAGACATTTGCCGAACCGACAATGTTATCAATTTGTACGCCGATTATCTACGGCTCACCCAAGATAGCAGCATACCACCGCAATCTACTTAAGATTCCGGCAAACTTCACTATTGTGAACAGTCCCGAGGAGATTCAGGACGGTAAAGTTAACCTTATCGCCACTTTCGACGAGGATGTACGTGTTGATATCGGACAGGCTACACAGGCTGCCGGAACAGCTGCATTCAAGGCTCTCGAACGTGCCATACAGGATTATCGCGACGGTATCTTCGACGTTCTCGTTACAGCTCCTATCAACAAGAACACTATCCAGAACGATGACTTCCATTTCTGCGGACATACTGAATTTATTCAGGACCGTTTAGGCGAGGGTTCTGAGGCTCTGATGATTCTCTTAGACTCTCACATCAAGGTGGCTGTGGTTACTACTCATCTGCCTATCAGCGAGGTAGCAAGTCACATCACAAAAGAGGCTATCATCAACAAGACACGCATATTCAACCAAAGTCTGAAACGTGACTTCCGCATCACTTCTCCGCGCATCGCTATTCTGTCTCTCAATCCTCATGCCGGCGACAACGGTCTTATCGGTACCGAAGAAGAAGAGATTATCAAACCAGCCATTGCCGAATTAGCAGCTGAGAAGATTAATGCGTTCGGTCCCTACCCTGCTGACGGTTTCTTCGGCAGCGAGATGATGGATCACTTCGACGGTGTACTTGCAATGTATCACGACCAGGGACTGGCTCCGTTCAAGGCTCTTGCAGGTGACGAGGGTGTTAACTATACGGCAGGTCTTCCTATCGTACGAACATCTCCTTCGCACGGCACGGCATACGACATTGCCGGTCAGGGCATTGCCGACGAAAACTCATTCCGTCAGGCCATCTACTGCGCAATAGATGTTTACCGCAACCGTATAGAATATGACATTCCATTGGAGAATCCTCTTAAGAAACTCTATCACGAAAAACGTGATGACAGCGAGAAGGCGCGTTTCAACATTCCGAGCAAACGTCGCGAACCGGGTGAAGGTCGTCCGGAACGTCGTCCTCAGCAGCAGAACCCTGCACAGGAAACTGCGGCAGAACCTACAGAAGAATAAAAACAGACTTCATATAATCTATAATCAGGCAGTCCGTGACAATACAGGCTGCCTGATATTTTATATGTGTATTTGTAAGATTTGCGAAAAATTACGATATTTGCGGGATAATTAAAAACGGAACATGAAATCGAAACATAAGAATATATTTTTCATCTTCGGAATAACCATTCTCGTGATAATGGCATCACAGTTAGACTATGCCCAGGTACGCGAAGGAATAAGTCATGCCGGCTACTGGTTTGTTGCTGTTCTCGCTCTGTGGGCGGCTCTCTATGTCATTAATGCTTACACATGGTATCTCATCATACGCAGTACTGGTGACACGAAAAATATAAAGTTCGGCTGGCTCTACCGCATCACCATATCCGGCTTCGCACTTAATTATGCCACACCCGGCGGACTCCTCGGTGGTGAGCCTTATAAGATCATGGCATTATCTCCTAAGATTGGCACCGAACGTGCCTCGTCAACGGTAATTCTCTTTGCCATGACGCACATCTTCAGTCATTTCTGGTTCTGGCTCCTCAGCGCAATACTTTTCATCTTCGTGCACAGCGTAAACATGGCATTAGGCATCATCCTTGCTGCCACCATAGTGTTCAGTCTTGCCGGAATAATGTTTTTCGTAAAAGGATACAAGAAAGGACTTGCAGTAAAGGCCATGAACATCTGCCGGCATATCCCAGGCATAAAGAACAAGGCTGCTAAGTTTATTGAGAAAAATAAAGACAGTCTTGCAGAGATAGACAGTCAGATAGCGGCCCTGCACAACCAGTCGAAGACAACATTTGTCACTGCCGTGATGAGCGAATTAGTATGTCGTATTCTCAGTGCTCTTGAGATTTATTTCATAGTGCGCATACTCACTCCCGACATCACATACGTAGACAGTATTCTTATACTCGCATTTACCAGTCTGTTTGCCAACTTACTCTTCTTCCTTCCTCTTCAGTTAGGCGGTCGTGAAGGCGGTTTTCTTCTCTCTGGCAGCGGATTAGCCATTCCAACCCCCACAACAATATTCGTGGCCCTGATAGTAAGATTAAGGGAACTTATCTGGACCGCTATAGGACTGCTTCTGATAAAGATAAAGGATTAGTGATGTATGACGGAGATTAAGACTGTACGCGCCATACGGAATTAAAAAAGTTCTCCCGCAATATGCATAAATCATTTCACGATGTGTTATAAATGTTTCGTGTAATTATTCATGCATCTGCAAGAGAACTACGTTATTGAGAGAACAAAAAAATTTACTTTGAACTGAAATATAACGAGAAGCTGAAGAACGGCTTATCTGTTATCGGATTGTAGATGAACGAGCCGCTCATGGGCAGGACAAACTTACCGAAACGAATGCCTGTCATGTACTTAGCTGTGATGTTCGTGACGTTAAAACCTTTCTCGTACTTCGTATAAAAACTCTTATTCAGGTTAGCACCTACTGCAAGGGAGAGCGAATTATTCTCCGTGAACGAATGGGTATATCCCAACTCTGCATACGAAGAAAATGCCTGGTCGCCATCCTTTAACTTATCATTACCATAAACGAACGTTGATAGTGTCATCCACACTGGAACCTTAGTAAAAGGACGTACGGTGAGATAAGTCTCCAACAGATGTCCAGTCTTATGGTTATCAAACTCAATGTACTGATCGTCAGAGCCTGTAGCCGATGGATAATAGAAGTCAGAAACGCCAAAAGTGAAATACTTGTTAGAGTAACTTGCACTGATTACCACCTCGCTGAAATCACCATTCGTGGCATATCCGCCTAACACATTTGCATTAAATCCCTTGTAGTCATAAGCCAACGTTCCGAATGCGAGAGGAGAATTACCATACTCCAGACCACGCCACACGTACTTCATGTTAAGCTCCGCAGACAGACTGAAATTCGATTTGCTCAGCGGTTTGCTGTCATTCTCAGCTGAGACAAACAACGGCATTAAGATGCCAAAAAGAGTAACGAATACTTTTTTCATTATTAGATAATTAACATTATTCAGTGAAATCGGTAAACAGTCATTCTCGACATTATACCATCTTTTAATTGGGTTTATACAATATTAACGAAGATAAAATGTTTTTATTGTTTTTAGAGAAGAAATAATATATTGATTTATTTTTAAAATACAACCAACACTCTCTTTCGTGTCTGTTCATCAGTGATTTTATCAAGCAACAAAAATCTCTCGTCATTACAAAAATTTATTGATGTAATGACAAAAGTTAAATAACAAATGCCAACACCGGAAACAGATAACTGACAGCTGATAACTGATAACTTTAAACTTAGAACTTATAACCTAAAACCCCAAACCTCCAAATTACACTGACAGCTGATAACTGACAACTTTAAACTTGTAACTTAAAACCTAAAACCCCAAACCTCCGATTTGCACTGACAACTGACGACTGACAGCTGACAGCTTAACTTAAAACTTTAAACTTGTAACTTCAAACTTAAACCCCCAGCCTCCGGCTGGCCACTTATACTTTTGCGAACATAAAAATCTTCCAAATGCTAAATTGTCAAGATTTCGAAAACTTTTATCATTACACTAATATGCAATCACACGTGTGATTACTTGCAGAACTGCGTGCAACATCTTGCAATACAATATATGCATATTAGCAAACACACGTGTAAAAGATTTCAATATTTTTACAAAACATACAAGTGTATATTTTATGACAGTGAGACACAAAGCAGACCGTTTTATAGGGAAAACAGACTTTCTGCGACATAAATACCAGCTTATGACAAACTTATTTTTATGCTCTGAAAATTAGTATTTCGCAACACAAAGCTACTAATCAGTAAGATACAAAACAGACACTTTAGGACACCATAAATGCGCCAAATAATACCGCCCCAAAGGTTAGGTATTTTCGAATATATTTATTATATTTGTATTAGTCCGATACGAAAAGGCATATAAGACTTATATTCGCGATAAAAAGTTATGATGCTATAGTAACGCACAGACGTATAATATTAGGTCATAAAACGTGTTTTTAACACTTCAAGCAGACTTATTTATATATTATGTACATAACGCAATACTAAAAACAAGAAAACGGACAAAGAAAGGAGAAAGCAAGGTATATATTTCGTAAGATAATTTTACCTTCAAACTACAAACAGACTAAAAATGGATGCTGATGACATATTCTACTTAAGAAGCAAGCAATGATTAATTGCAAAAAAGACGAACACAGTGTACATTCCCCATTAGGAAGGAGAGGCATTATCTAAGACCTTTCGAGATAAGATGCTCTAAAAAGGAATCACTGTCACATTACTAAATAAGCACAGGTCGGCAGATGCATAAATATGTATAGATATGCATCCGCTTACAGATTTCATGTCTGTTGCCGGCCGAAAGATAATTCAACAAAATCAAAATAAAAATCTAAATTGAAGACATTTAAACTGAATATCAACAGTGGTTTCATGCTTACCGAAAACATGCTCCGTCTGCCTGAAGTGGCACACACAATAGAGAAATGGAAATCTAAAGGATTTGCCATGCTGATGTATATGAAATTTGAACTTAAAAAGAGCAGAAACGGAATTGGCAGTTTCAAGAACATCGGAAGTTATGCTCGTAAAATGGGAATACAGAAACATAATCTAATAAAGATGATTCAGGAGTGCGAGGCTTATCACTACGATGCAAAACGCGGACTGTTCTGGTCGCCGAGAATGCGCAAGGGGTATAAACTGTCCATCGACCCGTCTGAAGACGAACTCAACGACATAATGAGTAACGGAACGATATACTTCGGACATGATTCAGAGACTGAAAAAAGAGCATTTAATCTCGATGTATTTGCAAAACATTCTTCAAATCAAAAAGCACAAGACACTGACAATCAGGAGGAATACGATTCCGACAATAAGAGTAAAGTAATTTCTAACGTAAGTAAAGAAATAGTATCAGAAAAAGCAGACGAGAATAAGAATTCTGTCTGCACCGATGATGACGAAGTGAAAGAATTCAAGGAAATTCTTTCTTCTAAAAGCTGGTGCAAATCAGTTACCAAACGACTGGGAATTGACCTTACGGATGATTCTACTCTGAATTTGTTTTCAGAATGGATGTATGTTTATTGCAGATCGAACGAGAAAAAGCTGACGGGAAAAAGCGAACTCCGACGTTATGCGGGAAATCTGCTGCGACAAGACACAAAGACACGCGCAGAATTTGAGAAATACGCAGATAGAAACAAGTGCGAAGAGTATGAATCTGCCACCAACACGCCAGAAGAGCAGTCTGAATATGAGATAGTTGTGGGTGATATGCGTTTCTCGGCAACCGGTCATCACCTACCCGACTGGGCACCTCAGCAGCCATCACTCGACATGTCGTTCAGTTACATAAAAGGCAGATGGATAGATAACAAAGAATTTGACGAAAACAAAGAATTAGCGGTACTCAAGAACTGGGAACAGAATGCGCCCGAAAAGTTCAACATGAGAGGAGGCATAGCATGCTAAAGAAGTCACCCAGAGGCAATTACATCATTGACTACACCGACCTTGACATAAAGAAACGCAGCGGAAACGAGATACGCAGCACCTGTCCCTACTGCCGTGAAACACGCGAACACCCCGACGATCCGAGTCTTGCAATAGACGTTACCACCGGACTCGGCATGTGCCATCACTGCAAAACAGTCTTCATACTAAAAGATTTTACAAAAGATCTACAGAAGAAATATCCTCCGCGAGTCATCAGGAAGCAGGATGAAGACCGAGACTTCATGAAAGACATCTTCCCCATAAACCAGTTATGCGAAAGTTTCCTGGCAAAACGAAACATCGACCCTGAAGTGGCAAAGAAAGCACACGTGGGGACAAGCGTAATCAACGGCATCACATACCTCGCCTTCCCTTTCATAGAGAACGGCAGGGCGGTAAATGTTCAGTACAAAAGAGCTGACGGAGAGAAGAAAGAATTTCTTTTTTCGCAGGGCGGAAAGATGATTCCGTGGAACATCGACTGCATAAACACCGACAATGCCGGAGGTCCTATGTATATCACTGAAGGAATGATGGATGCCATTGCCATGATGCAGAGTGGTTTTCAGAATGTAGTGAGCGTTCCTAATGGTGCAGGCAGCAGACTTGAAGTATTTGACAATTACAAGAAACTAATATCAAAGAACTTTACACATATCGTCTTTGCCGGAGATACTGACGAGGCTGGCATCAAACTCCAGAACAACATTAAGGAATATTTCAAAGGCACCGACGTTGGAACGGTGATATGGAAGTGGCGCAATTATGATGCGAAAGATGCCAACGAAATGCTGCAAAGCGGAGGAACGGAAGCGGTGGCGCACTGTGTTAGGAATGCACATTATGATGACGAGAAGGACTATTCGGTATCAAGATGCAACAGCACAGCATTATGGAATCTCTTCCGCAACGGCAGTCCCGAAGCGAAAGGAATAGGCATCAGCGAAGTTGACAAGATAATTCGTTTCCTTCCAGGATATATGTACGTTCTGACAGGCTATCCGGGTTCGGGAAAAAGTTCTTACATAAATTTCATAACGATGAGTCTGCTGCATCTTTACGGATGGCGCACGCTATACTACTCGCCTGAGAAGATGCCGGAGGAGAATCACATAAAAGAACTTGTGTCGATAGTAACGGGAAAGGAATTTAACAAAAAAACAATATCAGAAGAACTTATGCTGAAGGCAGATGAATTTTTATCTGGTAATATAGTCCACGTCAGCGAGGACATTTCGCTCCTTGACATCTTATTAAAGAAAGCCTCAACAATCATCCGTCGTCACGGCATAAAAGTATTCGTGATAGATCCGTTCCTGTACCTACAGATAAACAACTTGAACGGTAAGGCAGAGACCACAAGGGTTTCGGAAATGCTGATACAGATACGACAGTTTGCTAAGGATAACAACGTGGTAGTCATAGTAGTAGCGCATCCCCGTAAGCCCAACCTCATAGCCGAACGCCCCGACCTTATGCAGATGATGTACGAAGTTGCCGGCTCGTCAGGATTTGCCAACACCTGTGACGTGGGCATAGCCATAGAACGTCCCGATGTCACAAAAGACACGATGAGGATTATGTGCTGCAAGGCTCGTTACGATTATCTCGCCACATTAGGAGAAACGAGACTCACTTACATCCCGAAATGCGGCCGTTACATAGCCGAAAAGGCTGATGCCACCACCCGCGCCCACGTCCTCGATAACTGGACAGACGACATAACTTATTATGGTCGCAAGGATGTGAGCTGCTACCAGAGTAATGAACCGTTCTGAAAGAATGAAATAACTCCCAGTGCCATTGTCTTTATGCACCGGGGGTTGTTTATGATTTGTTTAAATTTTTATTTTTTTGCAATGAACTTATACGAATAGATTCGGAACATTTGCATCTTTAATAATAAAATCACGCAAAGGGACCATACTTAATTAAACGTAAATAAATTAGTTCTTCATTTATTATTTTTCTGAATATTTTAAAACATCAAATATTTCATATTTTACACAACCAGACGTAAGAAAAATATATTATTGTCATAAGAACATAAGCAACAGCCTAAACCAGACACAGTCCTATAAGACGATAAAGGCAGAAAGAAGTTATATGAATATATAACGAGTGAACTTAATATACAAATAAACCTCGAAAGTAAGACAAAAAACTTTCGAGATTTATTTCATTTTAGCTTTACAAGTTTTACACACTCTTTTATCATTTTACTCGTTATCAACACTTATTCTCATAGGTTTCTTAATTGTATTTACCAAATTTATAGGTGGTAAAACTATTGAATTGATAACAGTTCCTTCCGTTTTAGAATGTATAATACCTCTTACAGTACCCGTTACTATTGTTCCCATATATCTTAAAAACTGGACTGGAATTTCACCTTCTTTTTTAAGTTTTTCTACTCCTTCTGGAGCTATGTCAAAAATACACTCAGTCTCAGATATAAGGAGTAGTTCTGTTTGAATGTATTTAAACAAAGCAATACATCTAATACTATCCAACTCTCTATTGTGAGAAAAATTAAACTTAACCTCTATACCAACTTCTTTCCCATTAACATATTTATCTGGGAAAATGGCAAATTGAAGTGTTTTTATCTTACTGATTCTATAAGGAATTATTTCCATAAATCAAGCTATTAATTCTAAATCCAAACAACCTTTCTTAACAGGAAGAATAAATGCGTTTGTAGATGCTTTAACCGTATACGACTGACTTTCACTCTCAATATACTTATCTACATTTACAAATTTTATATCTGGTATTTTACCAATTGCAAGAGATAATTCCATAAACTTACTAATTTTATGATCATAGTCTCCAGATAATAATTGTGAAACATATCCTTTTGAGCATCCAAGATATTCTGCAAACTGCGTTTTATTCATATCATGTTCTTTCATGAAATCTTCTATCTGACGATAAAGTTCCATTTGCAAAATGGACGTCCAATATACGGGATTTTTCAATAAATCTTTGCGTTTCATATCACCATTTATTTTAAAGACTTTATATATAATTTTTTTAAACATCTGAATTTAGTTTGTTCTACCTTTTGCTTTGCTTTTGTGCCTCCAGTTATTATAACCTTTCCCCCTGGTATAGTAATTCCGTAAACTCTAAGATGCTTACTTTTAAATTCGAACTCTCGATACAACCCTTTAGCATTATCATAAAAATGGAACTTTTTCCTAGGAACTGTTTTTAAATTAGCAACTTGATCCATGGTTGCATATATTCCAAATAATTCAGACTTGTATATGTCTTCAACATTTTTTTCAAATATATCAAAGGGACACCTACCGTCAACTATTAATTTTTCAAACTTTTGTGTTCCTTTTACTGCTTCTATTATTTCTAATGCAAATGTACACATAAAAAAGTTTAGGCGCAACTAAATTGTTGCTTTTAACATTTATATTGAAGATTTACTTATTACCATATTATATGATAACAACTAATATAAAAGGTAATTTCAATTATTTTACAAAGGTAGTATTTATTTTTGAATAAGAAAAAATAATAATGTTAATATATTAATAAACACCTCAAAAGTAAAAACAAGATAGTTACATCTAGATGATGAGGTGAAAAAACATAACAATATCACAAGAGACATATCTCACCCCTGTTTAAAGTTTTAATCAATGTACGACTATTACATTTTACAGGAACCACATACAGCTAAAATCAAGATGTCCGCAATCATTGATATTGACTGCGGACATCTGTAATAAATACTCTACTCTTCGTCACGATAATAATTTGCGAACTGCTGCTCACGTGAATTCTTAATTATAGTTTTTAGATAATCTTCAATAACCTCATCATTCCAACGACGAGAACCATCTTCATTACGTTGTTTATACATTGCTAATGATATTAAAGAATATTCATTATATAGAGACGTACCAAAAACGCCTCTATCATCAGTATTAATTGAGACGTTTAAACGATGAGCATCTTCTTTTAGTTTATCCGGATGGAAGAATCTAAATATCGGATGCTGATCATATCGCTCAAAACTACCAATTTTAATATTTGAAGAAGGGTTACATTCTATTGCGATACCCCTGTCTGCAATGTCATTTATCATGCATTCTTGAAGTTTTGCAACGATATCTGCTATTTCCTCTGGAAAAGAACACATACAACATTCAGACTTATTTAAAGTTTTATAAGAATCATATATTTCCCTGGCAACATTATCCTTTGCTGCTAACTGGCATTTCTCTGAATGACAAGATGCCGTTTCATTCCACAGATTAGAATATGAGACTTCTTTATCATCTTTCTTTTCATTATCACCATTACTTCGTAACAACATACTGTTTTTATAATGAAAGAAACTGAAATCGTTCGGAGCTGAAGTCCCACGCTTGTCATTATAAAGATCTTGATATATCTCAAAACATTTGTTTTCAATAAAGTATTCGATATTACCAGGCAATCTTAAATTATATTCTTTAACCTTATAATACAACCATACTAAATTGTCAAGCAAAACAATTTTCGGTAATACAGCTTTATAATGCCTGCCTTTATAATAGGCATCTGCGCAAGTACCCAAAGCCAACGCATGTCCTATACGATCTCCCCTGTTCATTTCCATGAATAAGATTGTTTCATCAATAGCTCTCAAGCCATCAATTAAATCATAAAAATCTTCACCAGCATGAAAAGTAACATGCAATATACCTTTAGATTTTGCATATCTGAAGACATGACCAAAGACTTCAGGAGCAGCTTTAAACTCAGAACCAGCAGCATCAATACCAGTGATTCGTATATTTGAATTCTTTAAAAGATCTCTGCATTCTAAAATGTTATTAATTTGATATTGATATATCTTTCTCGAATTTCCTTTATTGCTTTTGATAAAATGAACGACTAACTCTACATGCTTATCTTTCCAAGAATCTTTATATTTATTAAATAAAGCATGTTTAAAATCTAACTTATGCCAATATCCGGCATCAGCCGTATTAGGAGGAGCAATTCTTGCTTCAAAAGTATCATTTATTTTAGGTCTCAGACAACTCTGGATTGAATATATTGGAATCATATTTTCAAAGCCATTACCTCTTTTTACAAACAAGCCTTTTCTTTTTTGATAATCAGAGAAATTTTCAAATCCAACCAAAGCATTAGTCTGCACCAATTCTCTTCTAAACCTAATTCTAATAAGTAAATACAAATAGAAAAAGGGAATAATTTTCATACATTTATCCATATCTGTATAAAACAGATAAAAGAATTTGTACATCAATTTACGCTCTCCATACAACAACATATATACAGAAGATGTATGACGTTCATCTATGTCGCAAGACAAATCTGAAATTGCATAATCAAAAGCATAGCCAAAAGAAGTCTTTAAACTTTCCATTCTTTCAACATTAATTTCAGTTGTTATATCTTGTCTGATTCCAGGAATGTCACCATCAGTTCCCTTAACAAGGTTGTATATCCTTTTTTGAAAATTTGCTATATCATTCTGATTTCTGCCAAATAAAAATTGGAATAAATAGACTCTTAAAGCAGAAGCCAGTAAAACTAACCTGGACAATGGAATCGGCGACATGTCAGGATGCAATAATATTGGCATTTCCATAAAATCCCCTTTATCCTTATCATTATAAGAAAAATAATTGGTTAATTTATTAATATTATCTGCATCAGGACAATTCATTAGCGAAATCCAATTAATTCCGAACACATCGCAAGAAGCATTTAAATGAGCATGTACGTCAGAGAGTCCTTCGTTAAGCAAAGTATTTATCCGTTCATTATTATGTGTAAGCACATCAGGCCATGAGAACCATTTTCTTTCATGTCCGTGTGAGACATCCTTCTTTGCTGTATAAGGAATGATGAAAGTATCCTCACCTAAACAAAGAGAAATTTCATGCCAACGTAACAGTTGCTCATATTTAACACAAGGCTCATTATGCTCATAACTCAATACATTTTCTCCAAATTCATTCAGCAATCCCAACACTCCTGGCAAAATACACTTTTCAATGTCGTGTTTGTCATAATTTTTCACCAATTTATATTCCAGAATGTTTTTTAAAGCAATAGATTCTGTTTTAGAGAACTTTTGTTCTCTCCATTTGACAAGCCCAACAAAAATATTCCAAAAATGTGAATACTCCTTTTCTATCAACATTTTTGTCATAGACTCTATTGGGAAATCATAAAACAAAGCTTTTAAGGCTGCTCTTTCAAAATCCATAAATACTATTCTTAAATTCGAATACTTCTAATATAGTTTAATCTTTTTTAGGTTCTGAATTATCTGTATTATTTCCTTCGTCGTTATGATCTCCTGCGACATTATTTGTTACATTCTGACTAACAACACCTTCTTCTTTATTAGATTTCAGGCTTTCTTCAGAGTTAGATATTATTCCTTTCCCATTAGATGACTCAAGTGCTTTATTTATATTATCTCCCGATAATAAATTCCATTCTTCTGAAATATTTAAGTCTTCAGGATAAGATCCTTTTGTTTTCTTAATATAAGTTTCAAAAGATTCTTGCATTTCATCTTTTTCCCAGTCATTTTTATGATTATCAGGATAAATTTTATTCCACTCTTCTTCTTTCAAAAAGCTGTATATATC
>JAHHQW010000017.1 GCA_020026195.1 Prevotella sp. | reverse complement strand
CATTATTATAGTCATCTGTAAGATTCTATAACTGCTTATTATTGACTTACCATCAACATCAACTGATGCATTATATAAAATCTGTGAGTCTACATCTTTAATTGATTCTACGATTTTTCTAAGATCTAAATTGTCTATATCCTCATTTGTTATAATTTTTTCAAGAATTCTACAAGGTAATTCTGTTAATCGTTTTAATTCTTTATACACATACTCTCGCCGTATCTCTTTTAAAGAATAATGGAAATATCCTCGTGGTGAGAACTTAGAAATATATCCGCTAAAATCTGTATCCGGACCATAGAAATGATGGTATATCTTCTCTAAGTTATCATAATCCAACACTAAAACGATATTATCAAATCCATACTTATTTAATGTATCGTCAGGATTGTCTTTTGCAATATATGGAAGGTCCATCTGAGCAGAAAGAACATTCATAATACGGAAAAGATGAGCAGGATCTATTCTGTCCATATCTTCAAATATAAGAACAACCTTTTTATGATTCTTTTCCTGATAAGTCTTAATATTACTACTGATTATCTTTGAAATGGCATCGTATTCTACAGATGGTATATTATCGGTTTTGGTAAAGAACTGCTCTATATATTCTTCATTCGAACATCTATTTTTAAATTCTTTATATTTAGCTTTTAGCTTACGTACAAAACCAAAAGCGGCATAACCTGACGTTATATCCGTATAGAGTTTGCTATCTGCATTTATATTTGCCAATGAGGAAATAAAGAATTCTGCAACCGTACCTGCATTATTCTGTACAAAGAACTGTATAGCAACTGAATCTGGTATCTCGTAGTCTTCGGCTATCATTTTGTTCGCAAGCATCTGCAACAGTATATCTCTCTTTACCAGTTCGAATATATCTTTATTGCTTTCTACCTGATAGTTAATGGGATGTATCGTGAGGAACGTGTAATATTTAAATGTTTCATCTTCCTGTATCTTGTTCAGAAAATAAGATTTACCATCACCAAACTTAGCCGAGAAGATTGTTCGTGGATGCGATCTGAGATGTGTCTTAAAATTTTCTATATATGAATCTATGGGAATGTAGAACTCCTGTTCTTCGCTCTTTGTTAGATCGTGACTTTCCATGTGTGTTTTTACTTTATAAAAATGAATTATACTTTACAAAAGTAAGTAATTTATATCAGATAAAGATGACAAAATAAAAAAACACATATGTCTATGGCTGTTAACTATAAAGAATTTCGCTTTTTTCTTTGGATAGTTTATCCGTCACATTTTATCTGAATGTGATGTATATAATATATCTGAAAACAGATGGGCTCGACATGAAGAAAAAGTAAACGTGTGTAAGTTTGCAGACAAGCACACGCAAATCTGCAAACTTACACACGTGACTTAGCACGCTGCAACACGTGTGAAAGCTCTGACAAGAAAGGGCTTTTAGCGAAGATGTACGGCTTTCAGTTTACATCTTAGCACATAAGAATGTATGTGCCTAATTATCACTCTTATATATAATATTTATTTTCAGGTGTGTGCCGTCTGTCTTGTTCTCGGTCTCTATCATTGCGATACGTCCCTGCTGCATACTGTAGCTCAGTACCTGATAACTACGTTCGCTGCATATCTCGTCAGATACAGCATTTACCGACTTCTGCATATGTCGCAGTATAAGATGTGACGGTGTGCTGCCGCATATCTTTAAAAGCATTGGAACTTCACTATACTCAGGCACTATTCCGTTCAAGGCATCAAGTATAATATTAAGATCAATGTTAGAATTGTTGAGTGCAAACTCATCATAGATGATTGAAGAACTGATGTTCAATGAATCTCTGCCAGAGTTACGTACATCTGTATTTACATCGCTTATTACGCTGCCGTTCCATGTAAAGCGCGACATGACAGAGGGTTCTGAAGCACCATTCAGGCTGTTAGTAAGACTAACGAGGCGGTCTGTTTCGTAGACAAAAGATGTCTGAGAGGTATGACCAGAAGATTTATAGAACATATCAGAAACCCTGCCCTGTGCATCCATTGTAAAGTAACGTTCAATTCCGGCTGTATCACCTGTCATCTCAATATTTATCCTGTCACCGGCATACACAAACTTCCATGCAGTACGATTGGGAACGTTAGTACCCCAGTGAACGCCGTCAACTCGTCTCTGCGAGTTGTAATACATCTTTATTGTCTTGGGTTCACTGCCTGGATTATTGAGGTCGTAGACTTTTAACCTCGATACATAGCCTTCCTTAAATTCGGGACTCGGAGTAACATCTTCTTCATCATCACTGTCAGAACAGCCCATCATCAATACGGACACTGCAATCAAAAGAAACAGATATAGTTTGGTCTTCATACAAAATACACATCAGTTAATTAAATACAAATGTAAAGGTTTTATGCGTTAAAAACAAACATTTGTACAATATTATAGGCAATAAAGAATGATTTTGTGCATATAATTTGGAACTTACATGAATAATTCATATATTGCACCTGATTTTAAAACCTTAAACACTATGATAGACATTATTATTGGCATAATTATAGCTTACTGTGTAATAGGCATCGTAAGACTATTTTGGAAAGCCAAGAAGAAAAAAGCAAAGAACGCATAACATCAGTTATGCAGATAGCATAGCATCATGCTTAAAAAAAGCGTTATGACTTGGAAAGTGTTCCGTCATAACGCTTTTATTATATCTTATCTGTGTACCATACTGCGACGTCGCACAGTATACGGTTTCCGTCTATCTTACTTCTTTAACTCTTAATGTTTCGTCGGCATAGGTAATTCTGTAGAAACGTCCTTTCTTGGTCTTAAGCATTATGTTGTTACCTCTGTAATGGATGTTGCATCTGCCACCCGATGCAGAATGAAGTACGGCCGACTTGAGTGTACCATTGTTCCATTCGATGTCTGTGGTGAAGTTGCCACGGGCACGCAGTCCCTTTACGCTGCCTTCTGCCCATACGTCGGGAATGGCCGGAAGCAGATGTATCGTACCATTCTCGCTCTGCATAAGCATTTCGGTGATACCTGCCGTACCGCCAAAGTTTCCATCAATCTGGAATGGCGGATGACTGTCCCAAAGATTATCTAATGTTCCGTGACTCAAGAGATTACGGAACAGTCTGTAAGAATGGTTACCATCCAAGAGGTGTGCCCACAGGTTAAGTTTCCACCCCATGCTCCACCCTGTCGCACCATCACCACGATGCTCTAACACAACCTTTGATGCTTCGGCAAGCGAGGGAGTGGTAAGCGGCGATATGGTATGTCCGGGGTAAAGTCCGAAAAGATGGTTTACATGTCGGTGTTCGTCCTTGGGGTCGTCGATGTCCTGCGACCATTCCATCAGCTGACCGTAACGACCTGTCTTGTAAGGCACTATGCTATTTAATACTTTCTGCCATTCGTTACGCTCGGCAGCATCGCATTTAAGAACCTTTGAAGCCTCGATGGCATCTGTAAGAATCTCTCTGATTACTGCATGAGAGAATGTCGCGCCACTGTCTATAGGTCCGTGTTCGGGCGAAGTAGAAGGTGCCGCGGTGTATGTTCCGTCGTCGCGATGCCACAGACAGTCGGTGGCAAACTGTGCGCTGGTCTTTATAAGGTGATAAACAGACTTCAGGAAATCTATGTCGCGTGTGTAGTCGTAGTATTCCCACAGATGTGTGGCAAGCCACGGACCTGCCATAGGTGAGAAGTTCCACGACATGTCTGTACTGGAGAGCGGTGCCGTAAATCCGAAGATGTTACCAGAGATTGATGCCGTCCATCCGCGAGCTCCGAAATAGCTCTTTGCCGTAACCTCACCGGGTTTCTCAAGTGTGCGGATATAGTCGAACAGTGGTTCGGCACACTCTGAAAGATTGGCTGAACACACCGGCCAGTAATTCATCTGAATGTTAATGTTGTTGTGATAGTCGCCATGCCAGGGAGAATCTATGCCGTTTGCCCACAGTCCCTGAAGATTGGCAGGGAGACTGCCCTTGCGTGATGATGCTATAAGAAGGTAACGGCCATACTGATAATAGATTTCCTCTAACTGATAGTCGGGATTGCCTTCACGATAGCGTGCAAGTCGCTTGTATGTCGGCATATCCGCTACGGCAGGCAGCTGCATGGTAACAGGTGCGTTGGGATTGATACTCAGTCGGACGCGGTTGAAGAGTGATGTATAATCTGCCTTATGGCGTGCACAGAGTTCGTCAAACGAATGTGACGCTGCATTTTCCATCATTTTTAATGTAGACTCTACGGGATTGACACCGACATACGCCTTTGAATCGGTAAAGTCTGGATTGAAGTTTATCTTATAGTCTGTATCGGCTGTGATTATGAAAACCACTTCGTCGGCATCCTTTGTGACGATGTATCCTTCGGGTGTGACATCTAATGTTCCGCCACGATGAAAGGCTCGTATGCGCAGGGCATATTTCATGTCGTTGTTCTTTACACGACCAGAAAATAATACCTCGCTGTCACTGACACGCTGCATTTCTCCGTCAAGGGCAAGCGTAGGAGCATAACGAAGAGTTAGCGACTGGCAGCCGGGGCGGTCCGCCGTGTAGCGCATCACCATGGCGCTGTCGGGATATGACACGAACGACTTACGTTCGTAGTTTACTCCGTCTTTCTCGAAACTTACCACGCAGAGTGCCGAATCGAGCGAAAGGGCACGACGGTAGTTTTTCATTCCTATCTCGCTGAGACCGGTTTCTATGTACATCTCTCCCATCGACGTAAACGAACCAAAACGGAATGGATCTTCGGCATAATCTTCGTATGATGCCAGTCCGTTGAAGTTGTTGCGTGTAAGTTCGGCAGCGCGTTCCGCATCGCCTTCGGCAAATGCCTTACGTATGTCTTTGAGGAGATGAGCCGACTGCTTATTTACGTTCCAGTAATATTCTGCGCCCTTACGTGTGTTTGGACCTCCGCGCCATAAAGACTTCTCATTCAGCGTTATGCGTTCGGCTGCTATCGACCCCGTGATACAGGCTCCGATACTGCCGTTGCCAATGGGAAGAGAGTTATTCTCCCAGTTATGGTCAAGTCCCGGAGAATTCCACATGGCATAAGAATTCAGGTCGCAAGGACGGTCGAACCAAATGCTCAGTCCTCGTATGTAGTCGTTTGCTCCTGCCGTAAGCGAGGATAACAACAGGCATGATGTGATGAGTGTCTTAAAAGTCATATTGAAAAATGTATTTATATCGTGGCTGTAAGTCTTATTTTTACCGCCACAGAAAAAATGAAGTATCTAAGCTGTTAGCTGAGAGTTCGTAAATGATAATAACTAAAAGCTGGAACTGACTGCTGACGACTTACGACAAAGCCTGACGGCTTTAAACAAAAATACTGATAGCTCACGGCCATACGCCGTAAACTATCAGTCTGTATAGGGATTTATCTGCATCCGTTCTGCTTCTCAAAACGCAGACCGCACTTTACGTCCTTGATTCTGGCAAGGAGCTTGCAGAGCATCTGAGCCTTGGGATCGGGAGAAAGACGGGCAAGGTCGATGATGTATTCGTTGAGTTTGTGAATATCCATTACGATTACGAGGTCACGGCCATCTATCTGTGTCTCTCCTACAAGCTGCTTGAATCTGCCTGCATACTTCAGTATAACTTCCTTATCGGCAACACTGTATGTTCCGCTGAGGTTGAGTTTCTTGTATTTCTGTCTGAATGTACTGTCGTTATTGAATGTCAGCGTCATGGCATCTTCCACGAGACCGTATTTATTTAGGAGTTCGTTCACATGCTCTTCCATTCTCTTGGCTGCCAATTTGCCGCCCATCTTTTCAAGAGCATTCTCACTGTCAAAAATGATTGCAGGACTTGTGAACTTCCATGTGCCGACGAGGTCCTCGCTACTGGCAATCTTGTCGATATTAAAAATGTTAGAAAGACCTTCAAACAAACCACCCTTCTTGTCGTCCTGCTTCTGTCTGTCGGTACTGTCATTAGATACTCTCTCAATTAAACCGCCGAGCAGTTTTCCTAAATCGCTCTGCGCACTAACATTAGTACTGCACGCAAACATCATGGAGAATGCAGCTAATGTAATTTTAAATCTTTTCATGTTTGCAGTAAATAATTTGTTTCATTTCCTAATGCAAAGGTATATATATTATGGGAGAAACTCAAAACTATTTATTGAAAGCTGTAACATTTAAAATAATTATTGTATTTTTGCATAGATGTCTAAGAAAGAATTATCCATACTGATGCCAGCTTACAACAACACATGCGTGGAGTTGGTAAGGGAATTATCGCAGCAATGCAGTAACATTGAGGGACTGCGCTACGAGATTATCGTGGCGGACGACGGGTCTTCTAACCGACAGGCGGTACTGAGGAACAGGGAAATAAACAACTGGGACTGCTGCCGTTACATTGAGCGTGGTTTTAATTCGGGACGTGCTGCCATACGTAATTTTCTGGTGCAGTCGGCGCGTTACGATAACATCATCTTCATGGACAGTGACGTAAGAATTGACAAGGATGATTTCATAATAGATTATCTGGATGCTGACTGCCAGGGTGTTGTATACGGTGCCATTCATAATGCCGATTCGGCTTACGATGCTTCTAACTTGAGATGTGTCTACGAGTGTGCTTTTGAGCATAAGAATCCGGCTTCGGTAAGGAATACCAAACCGTACCAGCAGTTTCGTACCACTAACTTCATGGCTCTGCGCAGCGTGATGCTCCGTTTTCCTTTTGATGAGAGTTTTAAGGAATACGGCTACGAGGATGTTCTCTTCGGCAAGGCTCTGAAGGAGGATAATATCCCTATGCTGCACATCGACAATCCGGTGACCGTGAATGATTATGATTCTAATGCAGAATTTATGAACAAGACGCAGCAGGCTCTGCGTACATTACACGAGCACCGTAAAGAAATGGAAGGTTATTCGGGCATTATATCTGCTGCCAAGATGATTAACAGATGTCTGATGACACCAGTCGTAAGACAGGCATACCGTATGTACGGGGAGAGAATATACAGAAACTTATGTAGTAAGAAGCCTTCGATGTCTTTATTTAACATCTATAGGATAATGTACTATGTATCAATAAAATAAATAATATCCGAAAACGATAAAGATTTAATTAAACCGAATATTATATGTATGATGTACCGAATTAATGCATCATACCGTAGACTTCTTCCAGACGTTTCAGACTTACAAGGTGTATTACTTTCTGGTTCGTGGTAAGTCCCTTGAACACAAACTCTATTCGTGTTCCTGCCTTAATCATTGTCTTTAAAAAGTTCTTTATTTCTGCCGTGGCTTCACGAGGAGCAAAGTCTGCCCAGGAATCACCAAACAGTCTGTCTGCCACCGACTGTACCGACATACCTCTGTCATTGACTTGCAGACCGAGCCTTAACGTACAATTCTCATAATTTAGTTTTTCTACAACGACGGTGTCGTCGATGCTGTAAGGAAGTTCTCTGCTTCTTATGTCAAAATATTCGGCAAGCATCTGCCTGCATTCGTGCGCTGACTGTGCGAATATGTTTGCCGTGACATTAAACAATACTACCAGAAGCACTATTAGTAATTTTCTCATAGTAAGTGTTTTTTAGATATATATTGACAAATATAGCTAAAAAGGGAATGCCGTCAAAGCTTTAGGGGATAAAAACAAAGAATCTCATATCTTATTTCGATATGAGACTCTTATTTTGTTAGTTTGTTAAATCTTTATCAGAAATCTTAACAGTAAGTTCTGTTACCGAACCACTGATAAGCTCTACATCTTTTTCAAGACTTATTATGTGTCTCGACGAATGGCGTGCGGTGTTAATTTTAATCTCTACATCAGAACCTTTCGCCATAGTAACAGGCAGCACGCTTATGAAAAGTCTGTCTGCACTGCCTACCTTTACTGCATTATTTTTTATTGCAACGGCTTCTTTGTATGTACACTTGTCTGCGATCTCTGCTGTTCCGTTGTAAAAATTAATTATTGCACTTCCGGCAAAGTTGTTATTGGCATCTTTAGTATCGAGCGTAACCTTCATAATGCTGTCGCCTGTAAGTATCTTTCCGGATGTCTCGTCGATGACATTAAGACTCACGATGGCATTGATGCGCTTTAAACTAAGGTTCACGGGCTGTGAGAAATCTATCTCTGAAACTTTGTATACAGGTGATATGAGCATGTCTTCTTCTGCATCTATCGTATTTGGGATATACTTCTGAGTCTGATAAACCTTTGCTTCAAAGTTATCTAACTTTCCGTAGCCATATCCGTGGAAAGCTGCAAATTCTTTCCATAAAGTAATGTCTCCGCCGTTGTCGTATCTGAATTCGGCAGTGGCAGCGGGTTTGTCGCTACGTGATAAATAATATGACTGTGCCTCAGAATCATTGTCAGAAAAGAATCTTATTGATTCTATCTCTCTCCACATAGGTTTCAGAATTTCCGTGTTAAAAGAGGGATTCTGTGCTACAAACGTAATGTCTGTAATCTGCGGTACTTCGGGTGTGTCGTCGTCGGAACACGACACTGTAAACAAAGCTGCCGCAGCTAACAGAGCTGAAATTAAAGTTTTGTTCATGTCTTGGCAGTTTTAAAATGAATAATTATAGTAGATTTTCGTATTTCTCTACCTTGTTCTCTATATCATCGGGCAGCGCCGGGAAGAAATCAATACCTGTGATGCGCTCTACCTGATCTATACTGTTTACGTATGAGTCTTTGGGACGGTTTCCTTTGTTGTTCTTATAGATGAAACCTACTGCCTTGGGGTTGCCATTGTTCATGGTAAACACTACCTTGAAGAAAGCTTCTGGTACAACGACTTTGTTTTTACCTATCTTCTTGTGACTTCCTTTATAGAATATCGGTCCTGCAACTATCACAAGGTCATCATATTTCTCAGCCCATGCCCTGCATGCATTCTCCATCTCGTTCCAGTCTCCACGATTTAAGTTCGGGTCCTGCGGACAGATATTTGTCATAAGAAACGACTCTTCCATCGCTCTGTCGCTCCACTTGTTGTCTCCTGCCGGACACATGTGTCCGCGGTCGTAACCTGAACGTACGTAATCCTGATGGGTGGCTCTTGGTGACGGAACTTCTGTATCTTCCTCAAACTTCTTACCATTGCGCTTGCTTGTTCCTTTGGTGTGGGCTGCCGTAAGATGCCATGCCACCCAGTTGGGCAGACGCATATCCTTATTGTAAGATACCATGTAACCGGTGCGTTTAAGTATCTGTTCGGGACGGTCGGTCAATTTACCAGGTACCATTATTTCCTCATAGGTAAGGTCGGATGATGCCTTGGTATGTGAAGACAGTTCTTCCTTTACTTCTGATACAACTGAAGATTCTGCAAGTTTGTCTAATGATACTTTTCCTTTGCAGCTTACTGAGAATATCAGAAACAGCGAAAGGCTAAGTGTATTAAGGATTTTAGAATATTTCATAATGTGTAATGTTTAAATAAATGGTGCAAGTAGGTTGGCAAACCATCCTCTGAACTTCTGCCATCCTGTACGGAACTCATTCCATGTCTCAGGAGTCAGTTTGAAACTTTCTTTCTTGTCGTCCTCAAACATCTTCATGAGCTGAGCCGTTGTACACGGATCTATTACGGCAAGGTTCTCTTCGTAATCAAATCGCAGACTGCGTGAATTGAGGTTTGAACTGCCTACAGTACAGAACTTTCCGTCTACCATCATAATCTTTGTGTGATGGAATCCGCCTTCGTAGATGTAGACGTGGGCACCGCGTTTCATGAACTTATGCATCTGATAGAACATTGCATCCGGAGTAAGCGGTATGTCGTTCTTGGCTGATACCATGATTTCAACCTTTACTCCGCGTTCGATGGCTCTCTTCAGTGCTTTCTTTATGCCCGGAGTGGGAACAAGATATGGGTTTACAATCATCAGACTGTCCTTTGCGGCATCAATGGCATCTTCGTAAAACTCACGTATTATTCTGTTGGTAGTGCGCGGCTCGCGATTTACGACTCCTATCATCTTTCTACCCGCCGTAGCGCAGGTGTCTGGTGTCAGTCCGGTAAAGTAAGAGATGTCCGCCTTTCCTCCCTGATAGTACTTGGGGTCGGTAAGTTTCTCGTCTGTCTCTTTCTCCCATATACGTGCGAAGATATTCTGCAACTCGTTTACTACACTGCCGTCTACCCTACAGTGCATATCACGCCACCTGCCAACAAGTTCGGTACCTGTGATGTAGTAATCGGCTACATTCATACCTCCGGTGTAAGCTATGCGTCCGTCGATGATGACTATCTTACGATGGTCTCTGTGGAACACATGGTTAATCCACGGGAAACGCAGGGGGTCGAACTTATGGATGTCTATTCCCTTGGCACGCAGTTCTCTGAGATGTTTTTTCTTTAGAGGCTGATTGTTAGAAGCATTTCCGAATGCATCGAACAAGGCACGTACTTCTACGCCTTCTCTGCGTTTCTGTACAAGAATCTCAAAAAGTTTTGCTGCTATCGAGTCATTACGGAAATTAAAGTATTCCAAATGAACACTCTCCTTTGCATTACGAATGGCGGCAAACATATCGTCGAACTTTGCCTTACCATTCATAAGAAGTGTAAGAGAGTTATCGCGGGTAAACTCTACTCCTTCCTTGCGCATCTCGCTAACTATCAGCGAATCACTGGTCTGTGCCGACGCCTGGCAGCAGATAAGAAGGAGTAGGGCTATTATTAAATTTTTCACTTAAAATGTTTTTATAACATACACCTGTAATGGTCCACAATACCAAGAAGGTGCTTATCTTCATCGGCAACAAGTACCGTGTGAATCTTATATTGGTTCATAATGTTCTGTATCTCTGCAATCTTTGTGTCGGGAGATACAATCTTTGGTGTAGTGGTCATTATGTCAGACACCGTACGGTCGAAGAATTCCGACTTCCACTTCTCCATTGCACGACGTATGTCACCGTCGGTGATTATACCTGCTATCTTATCGTTCTCGATGGCAACACCGAGTCCGAGCTTTCCTTTACTTACAAGGATAATGGCATCACCAAGATGCATATCGGCTGTAAGTACGGGCATATCATCGCTGCGCATAACATCGTGAGCTGTCGTAAGCAGACGCTTTCCGAGTTCTCCGCCCGGATGGAACTGGGCAAAATCACCGCGCTTGAAATCACGTACCTCTATAAGAGCTACTGCCAGGGCATCACCCATGACAAGAGTGGCTGTGGTACTGCTCGTGGGAGCAAGATTGAGAGGACATGCCTCGCGCTGTACTTTAATATTAAGGTGGACTGTTGAATATTTAGCTAATAAAGAAGAAGGATTACCGCTCATTCCGATAATTGGAATGTTGTTGTGCAATACTATTGGTATAAAACGCAGCAGTTCGTCCGTCTGACCGGAGTTACTGATGGCAAGAACAACATCATCCTGAGTCATTACTCCTAAATCGCCATGATAAACGTCAAGAGGATTGATAAAGAACGACGGTGTTCCTGTACTCGACAGAGTTGCTGCAATCTTTGCACCAACATGACCGCTCTTTCCTACACCTGTCACGATTACCTTTCCCTTACATCCGTACATAAGTTTTACGGCTTTCTCGAAGTTATCGTCTAACTGCGGAATAAGGTCAAGTACAGCCTGTGCCTCTTCTTTCATACAGTGCACGGCATACTCCTTGCAATGACTTAATCTTTCTTCTATATCTTTGTCCATAATTTAAATCAAACTTAAAACAACTTTTTCGAAATCCTTTAGATACAGCATGTTAGGTCCGTCGCTCTTTGCATTATCCGGATCGGGATGAATTTCAAAGAAATAACCCGTTGCTCCGAAAGCTTTTGCTGCAAGTGCCATCGAGGGAACAAATCGACGGTCGCCTGATGTCTTTCCTCCACCTGCGCCAGGACGCTGAACGCTATGTGTACAGTCCATTATGACTCTCGGAACGATGTCCAGCATATCTGGAATGTTACGGAAATCTACCACAAGGTTGTTGTAACCAAAGCAGTTTCCTCGTTCTGTAAGCCATACTTCCTTGGCACCGGCATCCTTTGCCTTCTCTACCGGATACTTCATATCTGCTCCACTGAGGAACTGTGCTTTCTTTATGTTTACACATTTTCCAGTTTCTGCGGCAGCCACAAGCAAATCTGTCTGTCGGCACAGAAAAGCCGGAATCTGAAGCGCATCGGCCACTTCGGCAACAGGTTTTGCCTGCCAGCTTTCATGTATATCTGTAAGTATCTTCAGTCCGAACTTAGTCTTAATGTCATTAAGCATCTGGAGACCTTTCTCAATACCCGGGCCTCTATATGAATGTATCGAAGTGCGGTTGGCCTTGTCGAACGAAGCCTTGAAATAGATGTCAAGATCGTATTTGTCCTTCAATCTTACTATTTCGCGAGCCACCTCTTCCAACATCTCAGAAGATTCGATCACACAGGGTCCTGCAATAAATATTGGTTTCATACTTTTATATTTAATATGCAAATATACGTAAGATATGCGAATACTCCAAATTTTGACAAACTTATCCTTATATATTAATACCCACCCTTTTACAAAATTACATAAATAATGTCTTACAATCTCGTGTCAAAAAGTAAGTAAGAAACGCGTATTATTGCAAAGTGTATATGCCAAATAGGCATACGTTTTATTTTTATTTATAAAAAAGTCTATAATTTAACAAACTGACGTCATAAATTAGTGCTATATTCTTGTAATTGTAAGTTTTAAAACATATATTTGCAAAAAGGATGATTCATTACTGAACTTCCTCTTAAATGCAAAAAAGACTCTATAATAAACACCTTTAAAATTTAATAACATGAGACAGAATAAAGAAGATTTCATGGCTGAAGCCGAGAAGAAAATCCACAAGAACATCAAGTTCATCTTTTCAAACAGTGAGGGAAACATTCATAACTTTTCTGCCGATGGCGAAATGGCTATGCTTTCAGAGGTTTCTAAATATAAGGATGCACTTGAGAATGATCGTGAAATTATGGAAAAGTTTGAGAACTTCGGAATTAATTTTGACGAGTTCTTTGAACGCGTAAAGAACGAGACTCTCAATGTAGTTGATCCCAATTAAACATATTTTTCTTTTAAAACCAAAAGGGGAAGTCTTAAACGGACTTCCCCTTTTTATTGCTATACTGTATATTCTAACAGAGACGCTGAATGTCTACATCAGAATTATATAAAATCTATCCCTTATGACATAAAAAACGGTATGCCACAGAAATCTGATGACATACCGTCTATATAAGTGTCTAGTAAATATCTAATTACTTGCTTTCAATTGCAGCCTGCGCAGCTGATAATCTTGCAATAGGTACACGGAAAGGAGAACAACTTACGTAGTTCAGACCAACCTCACCACAGAACTTAACTGATGAAGGCTCGCCACCGTGCTCACCACAGATACCACATGTAAGTTCAGGACGTACGGCACGACCGTTGTCTACTGCCATCTTAATAAGCTGACCAACACCTTCCTGATCGAGAATCTGGAACGGATCGACCTTAAGAATCTTCTTGTCTACATAGATGGGAAGGAACTTAGCTGCATCATCGCGGCTGTATCCGAATGTCATCTGTGTAAGGTCGTTAGTACCGAAGCTGAAGTATTCTGCCTTGTCTGCAATCTTACCTGCTGTAAGAGCTGCACGAGGAATCTCAATCATAGTACCAACACGGAAGTGAACTTCTACTCCTTCTTCCTTGAAGAGTTCTGCAGCTGTATTACGGATAACCTTGTTCTGCATATCAAACTCATTTACAGTACCAATCAGAGGAATCATAATCTCAGGCTTCGGATCGAATCCTTCCTTCTTCAACTGGATTGCTGCACCAAGGATAGCGCGAGTCTGCATCTGTGTAATCTCAGGATATGTATTACCAAGACGGCAACCTCTGTGACCAAGCATCGGGTTGTGCTCCTCAAGAGCTTCAACACGCTTCTGTACCTGCTCGAGTGTAAGACCCATCTCATCAGCCATAATCTGCTGACCTTCGAGATCGTGAGGTACGAATTCGTGCAAAGGAGGATCGAGAAGACGTACATTAACGGGGAATCCGTCCATTGTCTTCAGGATGCCATAGAAGTCTGCCTTCTGATAAGGAAGAATCTTAGAAAGAGCTTCCTTACGACCCTCTACTGTATCAGAGAGAATCATCTCACGCATTGCCTTAATCTTATCTGCTTCAAAGAACATGTGTTCTGTACGGCAGAGACCGATACCAACAGCACCGAAATTGCGAGCAACCTCTGCATCGTGAGGAGTATCAGCATTTGTACGAACAACCATCTTTGAATATTTGTCACAGAGTTCCATGAGGTGAGCGAAATCGCCAGAAACCTCAGCAGGCTTTGTAGCTACCTGATCTGCATATACTTCACCAGTAGAACCGTTGATAGCAATGAAGTCACCTTCCTTGAATGTCTTACCACCGATTTCTACAGTACGTTTCTTATAATCAACATGAATTTCACCAGCACCAGAAACACAGCACTTACCCATACCACGTGCTACAACGGCAGCGTGTGATGTCATACCTCCACGAGCTGTAAGGATACCTTCTGCTACTGACATACCAGCAAGATCCTCAGGAGATGTTTCGATACGTACCATAACGACTTTCTTCTTATTAGAGTGCCATACGGCAGCATCCTCTGCGAAGAATACAACCTGACCACAAGCAGCACCAGGAGATGCAGGAAGACCAGTTGTAAGAACCTTTGCTTCCTTCAGAGCTTCCTTATCGAATACCGGGTGAAGCAGTTCGTCAAGTTTGTTAGGCTCGCAGCGCAGTACGGCTGTCTTCTCATCGATCATGCCTTCTTTCAGCAGATCCATTGCAATCTTAACCATTGCAGTACCAGTACGCTTACCGTTACGAGTCTGGAGGAACCAGAGTTTACCTTCCTGTACAGTGAACTCCATGTCCTGCATATCATGATAATGTTTTTCCAATTTGTCCTGAAGGGCATTCAGCTGAGCAAAGATTTCAGGCATTGCCTCTTCCATTGAGGGGAATTTCTCAGCACGAGTCTTCTCGTCAATGTTCTGCTGCTTAGCCCAACGCAGAGAACCTTCCTTTGTAATCTGCTGCGGAGTACGAATACCAGCAACAACGTCCTCGCCCTGTGCATTTACGAGATACTCACCATTAAAGATGTTCTCGCCAGTAGCGGCATCACGGCTGAAGCATACACCTGTAGCTGATGTCTCGCCCATGTTACCGAATACCATAGCCATAACGCTAACGGCTGTACCCCATTCTGAAGGAATTCCTTCCATCTTTCTGTAAAGGATAGCACGTTCGTTCATCCAGCTGTCGAATACAGCACAGATAGCACCCCAGAGCTGTTCCATAGGATCTGTCGGGAAGTCCTTACCTGTCTGCTTCTTGATAGCTTCCTTAAAGAGCACAACGAGCTTCTTCAGTTCGTCAACACTCATTTCGTTATCAAGCTTGATGCCTCTTTCAGCCTTTACCTTTTCTATAATAGCCTCAAACGGATCAATATCTTCTTTATTAACGGGCTTCATTCCGAGCACTACGTCACCGTACATCTGTACAAAACGACGATAGCTGTCGTAAGCAAAACGCTCGTTACCTGTCTTCTTTGCAAGACCTTCTACCACTTCGTCGTTAAGACCAAGGTTGAGGATAGTATCCATCATACCCGGCATAGATGCTCTTGCACCCGAACGAACTGACACGAGGAGAGGATTTGTAACATCACCGAACTTGCTGTTCATAAGACCTTCGATGTGGCGAACTGAGTTCTCTACATCTTCCTTAAGAAGGGCTACAACTTTATCCTTGCCCTCAATGAAATATTCATTACAAACATCTGTGGTGATTGTGAATCCCGGAGGAACCGGAACTCCGATAAGGTTCATTTCAGCTAGGTTAGCTCCCTTTCCACCGAGCAGTTCACGCATATCTGCTCTACCTTCGGCCTTACCATTTCCGAAAGTATAAACTCTCTTCTTACTCATAATTTTAATCAATCAAATACTTATTCAAACAATAAGTTTATTCAACAATTTTATACTTTAAATTCGTTGCAAATATACTACATATTTGTAATATATATGTAACAAATCAAGAAAAAGAAGTGCTCTACATTAAATTTATAGATATATATCATGCTCCGATGCTTATTTTTTGTATATTTGTGACATTAATTTATAGAAAATTTCATATGGATAAGAACAAGAGCATAATATCGGCATTTATTATCGCCATAGGTATATCTGTACTGGGATTTTTCATCCAGTCGGGATTCACGAAGATTGCAAATCGCGGACGCGTCGTAACAGTAAAGGGACTGTCTGAAATGACCGTTAAGGCGGATAAGGTTACATGGCCTATCATCTCTCGTGAAGTTGGCAACGACCTTCCCGAATTATACAATAAGATTAACAAAAGAACTCAGATAATCAGAGAATTTCTCAAGGCTGGCGGACTCAAGGACGATGAGATCAACATCAATGCTCCTGAGCTGATGGACCATAACACAGAGACTTACTATTCAAGCGAAAAGAAATACCGTTACAACATTACTTCAACAATTACGGTAACATCTAAGAATGTAGACCTGGTCAGACAGCTTATAGCACGTCAGGGAGAGCTGCTTGAGAAAGGTGTGGCAATCATAGACGGAGGATACGAAGCCTCTATCTCTTACGATTATACTTCTTTTAATAAGGATAAAGAAAAGATGATGGCAGAAGCTATTGCCAATGCTGAAAAGACTGCATTACAATTTGCAGAAAACAGTCACAGCAAAATAGACAAAATAGAAAATGCCAGTCAGGGGCAGTTTACAATAGAAAATAAAGATGAGACTACACCGTATATTAAAGAAATCCGTGTGGTCACTACGATAACATATTCGTTAAAAGACTAATTTTAATTAATGGAATTCAAATCTGAAAAAGAAGCGGTACGCCTGATGAACCAGTATGGTCGCGAAGGCGTACCTTTTATTTTTGTTTGCAGCTATGATAAAACACGCTGCATAGTAGAGCCTGTAAGCAACATCAACCGTGATGAAATGCTATTTTCATTTCATGGTCATACCAACGACGACGGATGCCCGCACGACATTCCCCAGCCCGTCATGACAGCCGATTACCCATCTTTCAAGGACTATAAGAGAGGCTTTGACATTGTTCAACAGAACATAGAGGCAGGCAACAGTTCTCTGGTAAATTACACTTGTCGCGTGCCTATCAGCATCGACCTCTCATTAAAGGACATTTATTATGGCTCGTCAGCACTCTTCAAATTGTGGATAAAGGACCTTCTGGTATGTTTTTCTCCTGAAATATTTGTACGTATTAATAAAGAAGGAGAAATTTCTTCTTATCCTATGAAGGGAACAATTGATGCCACTCTTCCTGATGCCGAGCGACTCCTCATGGAAGATGAAAAGGAAATCAGAGAACATGCCGATGTCGTTAAACTTATTTCAAATGATATCTCATTGGTAGCCAGTGATGTTCACACTAAACGCTACAGATATATAGACAAGATAAAGACATCAAAAGGAAGCATCCTTGAAACAAGTTCTGAAGTATGCGGACAACTCCCGAATAATTACTGCTCACGTATCGGCAACATCCTCTTTTCGCAACTTCCGGCAGGCTCCATTACAGGTGCTCCTAAAAGCAGAACTGTAAGAGTAATCGAAGAAGCAGAGAACTATTATCGCGATTTCTACACTGGCGTTATGGGATGGTTTGCAGATGGCGTAATGGAAAGCGGTGTCATGATACGTTTCATAGACAAGAAGAATGGTCAGTTGTATTTCAAGGCCGGAGGAGGCGTTACAGCCATGAGCGACTGCCAGCGTGAGTACGAAGAGGTAAAGGAGAAAGTTTATGTGCCCGTCAGATAACACTTATGTAGAGACGATGTGCTCATGTAATGGTATCATCAGTCTTATGGATTACCACAACCAGCGACTTAACCATACACGTCACGACCTTTTCGGATGCAACGACAATATAGATCTCCGTGATTATGTCAGTCCCGACGCTAAAGAGCCTTGTCTTAAAATCCGTGCTGTATATGGAATCAACGGCATTACAGAAGTAACATACGCTCCTTATAAACCCAAAGATATAAAATTTCTGCATCTCGTTTATGACGACAACATCGACTATTCTTATAAGAGTTCCGATCGCACACGTCTGCAATCTTTAGCAGCACAAAAAGGCGATTGCGATGAAGTCCTAATAATACGCAACAACCTTATCACCGACACTTCATACACTAACGTGGCTGTATATGTCAGAGGTAAGTGGCTAACCCCTCGTCTCCCATTACTAAAAGGAACGCGTAGAGCCAGTCTTCTTGATAAGGGACTGATTATTGAAGCTGACATACATCCCGATGACATCACAGACAATACAGAAATAATGCTTTTCAATGCTATGATGGATTTTGGTACCTGCATAGCAAGACTTAAAAGATAAAGACCAAACGGCAGCTGATAATCTTTAGTAAATCAGCTGCCGTTTATTATAATGTGATAATGCGTGACATCCGTTGGAAGCACCAGCTACTGGTTCCTTTAACATCATTCATTTTAAAGACCAACAGACTTTTTCTACATCTTTTTTATCTTAATATAATTAGTAATAATACTCACAAAGATTATAAATGTAGTAAATGCGCCAGATATAAAATTTATAAATCAGAGTCAAACCGAGATTCTAACATCTTACCAACATAGACTGATAACTGCCATCAGCATAACGAACACGAACGGCATAGACACCATGAGAAGATGCAACATGATATTTGGAAGTGCCCGCAACAACATGATGCGAAGTAACATGTATACCATCCACAGAAAATACATCTGCCGTACAGTCAGACGCAAGTTCACTCTTGAAGCATATATCGAAACCACCATCAGAAGGAACAAGACTGAAATCACGAGCCTCAGAAGATATACCCTCGATACCATCTATGCCAAGAATATGACAAAGACCACGATAAGCATTTATTTCTCCCCTTCCCCATGTGTTATTCGGATATGTCAGTGTCGAATCCCGTCTGCACGTAACATCCAATATCTCACGAATGTCATCAGGTGAAAGATTTGGATTTGCCTCAAGCCACAATGCTATTATGCCGCCAACAACCGGCGAGGACATAGAAGTTCCTGTATTAGCATTCCACGAATATGTACGGCCGTTATATTCATATCGCGTCACATCACTCTGAGTATCGAAAGCATCTGGCTTAGCTTCTATATAATAGCTGCTGTACGATGAAATAACATTAGTTCCAGGTGCCACGACATCTGGTTTTATGCGACCATCGAAAGTGGGACCAAGTGATGAATACGGAGCTATCACACCATCAGACCCATTGTCCCAGGTCAGATATTCACCTTTATAATTTACGAAACCTGCACGATAAGATGTCGCTCCGACAGCAATAACCGACGGAGAAGAAGCCGGGGTAAGGATAGTTCCATGCGATGTACCGTCACAGAGTTTTGGATCAAGACTGTTTTCCATAAACACACTGTTGAATGCATAAGACTTTATATCATCGTTTCCAAATATCTCTAATGACAATGGGACTCGTGCGCCTACAAGATCATCACTCTTAATATGAAATTCAAAGACTTTTTCAGAAGGACTAAAGGCAGAAGTTGTTGCCGTGATGGTTATATCATATACAGCATCAGAAAACTGCTGATGAACCTTATACTCCTTATTCTCAGACCTACTTGCATGCTCGGTCGAAATAATCATTTGTTCAGCTCCCTTAGAACCATAACAATTAAGAGAGATGATGAAATCAGACGTTGTCTTGAAAATCAGCGTACACTCTTTGTACGGACTATAAACGAAAGAACCGGCAGACATTTTTGCAGCAGGCTTGTGCATTACATATTTCATGCTTCCGTCATTTCCGGCAGATGCAACCAATATCCTACCCGGACCGACAAGCGACTCAAGGGCTTCGTAGAACAGGACATTATCTTCATCAAAAAGCTGGCGCGATCCTTCTGAGAATGAGATTACACAAGGTTTGCCGACAGACTCAGCATAATCGAAAATATACTTGAACCCGAGAGCATCCGTAGCTGTAGTGTATTTGTCTACATCCTCAGGAGATATAAGCGGTAAGTCTTCGACCACCGCATTATTTACAAGACATATTTCGCTTTCCGGAGCTACACCTACATAATTAGAATTGTAACCGCTGCCAGCAGCTATTCCAAGTGTATGAGTGCCATGTGAAATTATAAGATTGTCTGTAGAATGCTTTAGCGCAAGGATAGCATCACGTCCTACATATTCGCGACCTACAACGAAAGCAGTGTCTTTATCTGTTGCGAGCATATCCCAGAACTTACGTATGCGATAGTCACTCATGTCACGTGTATAAAAATTAGGACTTGTAAGATCGAATCCCACATCCATTATTCCCATCACCACACCCTTTCCTGTGTAAGCACGCGGAATTCCCGTACCCGACCATACACGGTCATACTCTATACAGTGCGAAGTTGTGTCAAGAAGCGCAGTACACGAACGACCAGCCTCTATTCTCCTTATATCATCATTAAGCGAAAGTTCAGCAACCGATGTCAGAGGAATCTCCACTACATATACATTACCCATACGCGTAATTACGCGACATCCCGCAGCACGCAGGACATCATCATTCCCCGATTCCGTTGAAACGAAAGTAACCAGCTTGCGGTTACTGCTACGGGTAGACTCAACATTTTTTACAATATTACGCACATAAGGCGACAACTTATAAAGAGATGACACATGAGTCTGTGCACCGAGCAATAAAACATTAAATACAGATAATAATATAAAAAGGAAGTTTCGCATTTTCATTCAGATTTATCGTCACAAAAATAGTAATTAAATTCGGCTTTAACAAAATTATACCACATTTATTAGGTATATTCAAAACATATATCTATCTTTGCAACTATATAAGTAGAAATACAATAACAATATATTTTATTATGAAAATATCACACATCGAACATTTGGGAATCGCAGTTCCCAGTATTGAGGAAGCACTTCCTTATTTCGAAAACATCTTAGGTTTGAAATGTTATGCAGTAGAAGAAGTTGCAGATCAGAAAGTTAAGACTGCTTTCTTGAAATGCGGTGAGACAAAGCTTGAGCTTCTCGAACCAACATCTCCCGACAGCACAATACAGAAATGGCTCGACAAGGGCAATCACGGTGTTCATCACGTTGCTTTCTGCGTAGAAGATGGTGTAGCTAACGCACTCGCTGAATGCGATGAAAAGGGCATCCGCCTTATCGACAAGGCTCCACGCAAGGGAGCTGAGAACCTGCAGATTGCTTTCCTGCACCCGAAATCAGCTTGCGGTATCCTTACAGAACTTTGCGAACACTAAACAAATAACAAACATGCCGAAGACTTTTACATACATATATTAAGGTAAAGGTTTCCGGCATTGTTTATTGTTCTTCATAACAAATAAAATAATTATCATATAATATTATGAGCAGACAAATTGAGAAAATAAAGGCCCTCGTAGCTAAACGCGAGGAAGCTCGTCTCGGTGGTGGCCAGAAGGCTATCGATAAGCAGCACGAGCGTGGTAAATACACAGCACGCGAACGTATCGACATGCTCCTTGATAAGGGCAGTTTCGAAGAATATGATATGTTCAAGCTGCACAGATGTACTAACTTCGGTATGGAGAAGAAACTCTACCTCGGTGACGGTGTAGTAACAGGTTCTGGTACAATCGACGGTCGTCTGGTATATGTATTTGCACAGGACTTTACTGTTAACGGTGGTTCTCTCTCAGAGGCTATGTCTGATAAGATCTGCAAGATCATGGATATGGCTATGAAGATGGGTGCTCCTGTCATCGGTCTCAACGACTCAGGTGGAGCTCGTATTCAGGAAGGTATCAATGCTCTGGCTGGCTACGGCGAAATCTTCGAACGTAACATCCTCGCTTCTGGTGTTATTCCTCAGATATCTGGTATCTTCGGTCCTTGTGCCGGTGGTGCCGTTTATTCTCCTGCTATGACAGACTTCACTCTGATGATGGAGAATACATCTTATATGTTCCTTACAGGTCCGAAAGTAGTTAAGACTGTTACAGGCGAAGACATTGATGCCGAACACCTTGGTGGTGCTTCTGTACATGCTTCTAAGAGCGGTGTTACTCACTTTACAGCTTCTACAGAGGAAGAGGCAATCGCACAGATTAAGAAGTTGATGAGCTACATTCCTTCTAACAACATGGAAGAAGCTCCGAGAGTTGAATGCAACGACCCCGTAAGCCGTATGGAAGATTCTCTTAACGAGATTATCCCTGAAGATCCTAACAAGGCTTATGATATGTACAAAGTTATCGAAGCAACTGTAGATAATGGCGAATTCTTCGAAGTTCAGCCTAAGTTTGCTCGTAACATCATCGTTGGTTTCGCTCGTTTCAACGGACAGAGCGTTGGTATTGTTGCCAACCAGCCCCAGTGCTATGCCGGTGTACTCGATGTAAACTCAAGCCGCAAGGGTGCTCGTTTCGTTCGTTTCTGCGACGCATTCAATATTCCTATCGTAACATTCGTTGATGTTCCCGGATTCCTTCCCGGTACAGGTCAGGAATACAACGCCATCATCCTTCACGGTGCTCAGCTGCTGTACGCTTACGGTGAAGCTACAGTTCCTAAGGTTACTGTTACTCTGCGTAAGAGCTACGGTGGAAGTCACATCGTTATGGGATGCAAGCAGTTACGTACAGACCTCAACTATGCTTGGCCTTCAGCTGAAATCGCTGTTATGGGTGCTGCCGGTGCAGTTGCCGTTCTCTCAGCTAAAGAAGCTAAGACTAAGGAAGATCCCAAGGCATTCCTTGCAGAGAAGGAAGCTGAATATACAGAAATGTTCGCTAATCCTTACCAGGCTGCAAGATACGGTTATATCGATGATGTCATCGAACCGCGCAACACTCGTTTCCGCATCTGCCGCGCTCTGGCTCAGCTTGCTAACAAGCGTCAGTCTCTGCCCGACAAGAAGCATGGAAACATTCCTATGTAATTTAACAATTTGGTAATATCACCTGATTTATCATGGCCTGCTCTCCAATGAGCATGGCCTGAAATCAGGATTCTTGATACCAATTAAAAAAAGATTGTTATATGAAAGAAATAAATAACGACGTGTATGCTGCAATAGCCATGGCACTTCACGAGTATCTCGGAAATGCTAAGGAAGAGGCTGCCTTCACAGAAGAAATGCTCTGGGAAGCGCTGAAGAAATATAACGTACACGATAAAGAGGCAGGGATGATTACTATTCGTCAGCACTCATCACAGTGGAACGGTCATCAGCTGTCAATGACAAAATGTCCAAAGATTAAATAGTTATGAAAGAGTATAAATACAAAATTAACGGAAATGAATATGCTGTTACTATCGGCGACATCAAAGATAATGTTGCTTCTGTAACTGTTAACGGCGAAGAATATAAGGTTGAGATGGAGAAGGCTGCAAAACCTGCTGCCGCTAAGGCTGAGGCTCCTGCTGCCAAACCAGCTGCTCCTAAGGCTGCTGCTCCTGCTTCAAACGGTAAGGTCGACGTAAACAAGGCTATAAAGGCTCCTCTGCCTGGCGTTGTAAACGAAATCTGCGTTAATGTCGGTGATACTGTTAAGAAGGGTGACACCGTTGTTATCCTCGAAGCTATGAAGATGGCAAACAACCTCGCTGCTGAAAAAGACGGTACTGTTACCGCAGTGCTCGTTGCTGCTGGCGAGAGTGTAATGGAAGATACTCCTCTGGTTGTTATCGAATAATATCTAAATCACAAATATCGATATAAAAGTCCGGTTCTTTCTGAGCCAGACTTTTTTTATTTGTCCTTACGTCAAGGTGTCAGAGTTGCTCGTTTACTCTAACATCAGTTTTCACACAGACGAGATTATAATTATTATTTCTTCCTCTTAATTTCTTATTTGCCCTATATATAAAATCGACTTAATCACAACAGCGCGGCACAATCTGACAGGGTTAAATTCGGCGATTATGCAGACACTAAACAAATATACCGAGAAACAAATAAGAAGGCAGATAAGATTATTACGCAGGCTAACAATACCACATCATAAATAAGAGAAAACAAGGTAGCGCATGTAATAAAAAAGCAGGAAGAAAAGTTTATCTGCAATCTTACAGGTAATTAAGAATACAGTACCTATACTATACAGACAGTAAGAATTTATTTGCTTCCGTATTGCTAATACTTATACATCATACACATATAAAAAAATCAGCATCCGGCACACAGACCAGATGCTGACAACATATATACTTATATCTGATAACTATCTGATACGGTCCATGCTGCGTATAAGTTCCTCATCAGCCACGATTCCGCGATTAGCAAGGAACTGACCTAACAAAGCAAGGAAAGGCATTATTGCAACAGCAGAGAACTGAAAAACAGAACCATCCATGCCGTTGAAGCCAAAATAAGCATATCCTACATACCAGAGCAGAAGGATTATCATATTAGTTTTGCAGAGCTTGCTCTGGAGCTTACGATTCTTAAACATAAATATGTTGAATACCGTAGAAATTAAGCTGAGCAACAGAACAACGAACAATACGCAGACACTATAATCCATCGTACCGTCCATATTCTTAATAGCAATGTTGTAGAACTCCGCATCGGCACCCATTTTCTCTGACACGAACGTACCAACAGGTAAGAACATGCAGACAGCAGAAAGAACTGCCGACATCAGGAGATATAACGTCTGTTTACGCTGTAACATTTTTAATCTTCGCTTTCGTTCTTAGAAGGATCTCTCCAATAAACATTACCCTCGATAAACTCCTGTGTTGCAAGAAGAGTGGGTTTCGGCAGACGCTCGTAGTAACGTGAAATTTCAATCTGCTCGCGGTTTTCGAACACCTCCTCCAAACTGTCGTTGTATGATGCAAATTCGGCAAGTTTCTTTGTAAGGTCATGCTTTATCTCTGCTGAAATCTGATTAGCACGTTTGCCAATAATTGCCACGCTTTCGTAAATATTACCAGTTTCTTCACTGAGATCCATGATGTTGCGGGTGACTGTATCCACCGGTGCATTTGACTTTCTGTAATCCATAAACCTTTTATATTATTTATTCTTTTATTTTTACTTTGTTGCTTTCTTACACTCTGCGATGTATTTCTCTGCCAGCTTGCGGTTCTTAGAATCAGGATACTGGTTGAGGAATCCGTAACATTCGTCCTCGGCATCCTTATAACGTTCAAAACGTTTTTCCTCGACACTCTGCTCAGCAAGACAGAACTTACTCTTCATGATGAGCACGGCAAAGTCCTCGCGGAAAGAAGTATAGGGATAATCCTTTATTGCGTTCTGTGCAGTAATGATGCAGGCCTCGTAGTTACTGCCGCCGTTGGCACAGTTGCCGAAATATGTTCCAAGATTATAATACAGCTTAGACGAATACAATTCTTTCTTCACCAGTTTGTCCTGAAGTTCGAACAGACGTTCCTGAGCCTGTTCTTTCAGTTCACCATAAGGGAAGATATCCATATAATTCTGGAATGCATTAACGGCATTTACAGTCTCTGTCTGATCGAGACGAGGCTCCGGGGTTGCCATATACAGACTCTGTCCTATATTATATACTGCACGTTCTGCATACGCGCCCTTCGGATATGACGAATAATATTTCTTGAAGTACTCGGCTGCCGTAAGGAAGTCACCACTGCGATATTCGGCAAGCGCAAGCATATAGAGGCACTCCTGACCCTGGCTGCTACCCTTCTTTATGGTAACGAGTTCTTCGAGTATGGTGATGGCGTTACTGTACTTTCCGCGTACAAAACATTCCTTTGCATATTCGTATTTGTATTCGTAGTCGCGTGTCTTATATACCTGGTTGAATTGACTGACGCAACTCGACAGGAAAAGTGCTGCTGATATAGTGATTAGAAATACTTTCTTCATAAATTACGCTTTGGAGTGCAAAAGTACATAATATTATCTTAAATGCAAAGGATGAATGGGTTTTTTGTGAATTTTTACACTAATGATATTGATGTTTATACGAATTTTTGTAATTTTGCGTGATATGAGCAGTTTTAACATTACATCAAAATACAAGCCCACGGGTGACCAGCCCGAAGCCATCGAGGCTTTGGTAAAGGGACTTGAGGACGGAGTGCGCTCTCAGGTTCTTCTCGGAGTTACTGGTTCGGGAAAAACTTTTACCATTGCCAACGTCATAGCACAGGCAGACCGCCCCACCCTGATTCTTAGTCACAACAAGACTCTTGCAGCACAGTTATACGAGGAAATGAAAGGTTTCTTCCCCGACAATGCTGTAGAATATTACGTGTCTTATTATGATTATTACCAGCCTGAGGCTTATGTTCCGTCTACTGACACTTACATCGAAAAGGACCTTGCCATAAACGAAGAGATTGACCGTCTGCGTCTGTCTGCCGTATCTGCTCTTCTGTCCGGCAGACGTGACGTAATCGTCGTGTCATCAGTATCGTGCATCTACGGTATGGGTGCCCCGATGACTATGGAACAGAGTATCATCACCGTGAAACAGGGCGAACGTACAGACCGCAACCAACTGCTCAGAAAATTAGTTGATTCGCTTTATATCCGTAACGACATTGACCTTCAGCGCGGAACATTCCGTGTCAAGGGCGATACGGTGGATATTTATCCGGCATATAGCGAGACAGTGCTCAGAATAGAGTTCTGGGATGACGAGATTGATTCCATCACCGAAGTCGATCCGATAACGTTCACAAAGATTGACAGTTTTGAAGAATACCGCATCTATCCGGCTAACCTGTTTGTCACAAGCAAGGAGACTCAGGCCGATGCCATCCGTCGTATTCAGGACGATCTTGTGAAACAGGTACTGTACTTTGAAGAACTTGGCGACAAACTGAAGGCGCAGCGCATCAAGGAACGTGTGGAATATGACATGGAGATGATTAAGGAACTCGGTCACTGCTCCGGAATCGAGAATTATTCGCGTTATTTCGATGGTCGCGAAGCCGGAGAGAAACCTTACTGTCTTATGGACTTCTTCCCGAAGGACTTCCTTATGGTGATTGACGAAAGCCATGTCAGCGTTCCTCAGCTGAATGCCATGTACGGCGGAGACCGCTCGCGCAAACAGAACCTTGTGGAATACGGATTCCGTCTGCCCGCTGCCTTCGACAACCGTCCGCTTAAGTTTGATGAGTTCCAGAGCATGGTAAACCAGATTATATATGTTTCCGCAACACCTGCCGACTATGAGTTACAAGAGGCCGAAGGCGTTGTCGTTGAGCAGATTATACGTCCTACGGGACTTCTTGATCCTGAGATTGAGGTACGTCCCACAGAGAATCAGATTGATGACATCGTAAGCGAGATAAGAATGCGTATGGAGTGCAACGAACGAGTGCTCATCACTACCATCACCAAACGTATGGCGGAGGAACTGTCAGAACACCTTAACGATGTTCAGAACATCAAGACAAGTTACATCCACAGCGACGTGGCAACGCTCGACCGTGTTAAGATAATGAACGACCTGCGTGCGGGCAAGTACGATGTCCTCGTGGGTGTCAATCTTCTGCGCGAGGGTCTCGACCTTCCCGAAGTGTCGCTCGTAATCATCATTGATGCCGGACACGAAGGCTTCCTCCGCAACTATCGTTCACTTACCCAGACGGCAGGACGTGCGGCACGTAACGTGAACGGCAAGGTCATAATGTATTCTGATGTCATCACCAAGAGTATGCAGAAGACTATCGACGAGACACGTGACCGCAGAATTCGTCAGATACAGTATAACGAGGCACACGGCATAACGCCGAAACAGATTGTCAAGAACATCGGCGGCGGCGGTCTGGTACAGGGAGAAACCTTGCAGACCGGCAGAGGCAGCTACATGTACGTAGAGCCCGACAGCAACGCAGTGTTTGCAGCCGATCCTATCATCGACCGCATGACGAAGGAGCAGTTGCAGAAGAGCATCGCACATACGGAAAAACTGATGAAGAAGGCAGCCGCCGACATGGAATATATACAGGCAGCACAGTATCGTGACGAGATGATAAGACTACAGAAGAAGCTCGAAGAACTCTAAATTATCGCTTATATTTCGGTAACTTAGAATTTATTGCTATTTTTGCACCTCAAACAACTATATAATGGACAATAACATCAACGAACCAAGACACCACAGACGCCCCGAGCGTCCGAAACATCTGGCTCTGCGCAATACACTGAACATAATTTTCATGATCGGAGCTTCAATAGGCTGCTATATGTATATGCAGGACGACATGGAACTTATGGGAGGCATCGTAATCATAATAGCTATTGCTTTTAAGATAGCGGAAAGCATCATACGTTTCATCAAATGAGAAAACCGAATATATTACTGATATTCTTCCTGATGCTTGCTACGGCCGTAACGGCTCAGGATTATAATGATTTCAACCGCCTTACAGACAACGGAGACTTTACGTCTGCTGAAATGAGGAACCGTCGTGACAGGTTACGCCGCGACTCTGCTAAGACGAACACCGAAGTGCCGGAGAGACTTAATGTGTGGACTATTGACGAGCGTTACGGTGACGTGATAAAGAGCGAGCCCGACACATTGCAGTATCTTTTCATGAATACTCAGTTTACTTCGGGCATATACGGCGAATACAACACGCTGGGTAACCTCGGTGCTCCCAGACAGAACCGAATTTTCATAGACCGCGCACCGCAGCAGCAGTTCGTGTTTATGAATCCTTACCGCTACATTGACACTCCCATCGACGAGTTTTTATTCACCAATACACTTTCGCCTATAACGAACATTTCGTTTTATACTTGTGGCAACAAGACTAACGGCGAGGATCATATTGATGCAAAGTTTGCAGCTAACGTAGGCAAGGCTTTCGGTTTCGGAATGCGTTTCAATTATCTCTACGGACGAGGTTATTACCAGAACCAGCCCACATCGCATTTCAACTACACAGCCTACTGCTCTTATCTCGGCGAGCGTTACAATCTGCATTTCCTTGTTTCTACCAATCATGAGAAAGTATCTGAGAACGGCGGTATAACGAGAGATGAATACATCACCAATCCCGAACGTTTTGAAGAAGAATTCAACTCTGATGAAATTCCCGTAACTCTTAATAAGAACTGGAACCGTAACGATAACATACATCTCTATCTGTCACATCGTTACAGCTTAGGATTCAACCGAAAGGTTAAGATGACCGAGGAGGAAATTAAGGCTCGTAAGTTTGCTCTTGCATCTAAGAAAGAGAACGAAGCACTCGAAAAGGAAAAGGAAGCAAGAAAGAAAGCCGAGGAGGAAGGTATAGAGTTCGACGAGGAAGCATACCGCAGAAGTCAGAGCAAGTACCAGGGTCGTCCGGGTGATGTAAAGTCAGTCGGAAAAGAACCTGAAGTCAAGGCTGGCGACGACTCAACGAGAATTGCAGTCAACGGTCCTATACCTGCCGACAGTCTGCTGGCATCAGCGACAGCTCCCGAAGACACCACATGGCTTAAGAACGAGTACGTTCCGGTAACAAGTTTTATACATACGGCAAGGTTTGATACTTACCGCCGCATCTATCAGGCTTACGAAACTCCGGAGAACTATTATGCAGAGCAGTACAATAAGGTAGGCATCTACGAAGGCGACTCTATTTACGACATGACACGTAATTACTCTATCAAGAATACGGTTGCCGTGGCTATGCTCGAAGGATTCAACAAGTGGGTTCCTATGGGACTGAAACTGTTTGTAACATCCGACCTTAGACATTTCTCCCTGCCCGATTCGCTGCGTATGCGTAATGACTATAACGAGCATCACCTGAGCGTGGGCGGTACTCTTTCTAAGCATTTGGGAAAGACTTTCCATTACGATGTTACAGCCGAGACATGGATTACGGGCGAGGATGCCGGTATGCTTCATGTAGATGGTTCGGCAGACATGAATTTCCGTCTGTTCGGTGATACTCTGCGTCTCGATGCCAGGGCATTCGTTCATCGCAATAACCCGTCGTTCTATTTCCGTCATTTCCACGGTGCTCATGCATGGTGGGACAACGAAGACATGGAGAAGGAAATCCACTCGCACATCGAAGGACAGATTACTTATCCTAAGACTAAGACAACGCTGCGTGCGGCTTTCGATATGATGAAGAATCATACCTACCTTGCCAACACATACGACGTAGGAGAGGAATTCAACCGCTTTAACCACCGTATGTACGTCAGGACTTCAAGTGAGAACATCAGCGTACTTACCCTTTCACTCGCACAGAAACTGCGCTGGGGTATATTAAACTTTGACAATGTGTTTACTTACCAGAAGTCGAGCAACGAGGATGTTCTTCCGCTCCCCACGCTGAATGTTTACAGTAACCTGTATCTTAACCTCAGCATTGCTAAGGTTCTGCGACTGCATCTTGGTGCCGATATGCGTTACTTCACCGAATATGCAGCTCCCGATTACAATCCTTACATGGGACAGTTCGTGGTTCAGGACAATGAGCATAAAGTAGAAATAGGCAGTTATCCTATAATTAACGTCTATGCCAATATGCATCTCAAGCGTACTCGTTTCTTCCTTATGTACACGCACGTAAATAAAGGTTCGGGCAACGGTATGGCTTTCTTAAGTCCGCACTACCCCATCAACGGCAGCACATTGCGTTTCGGACTTTCATGGAACTTCATTAATTAAGCAGCAAACATCATTTAATTAATACACACGGGCGGTATTCTGATTCATTCGGAATGCCGCCTTTTTCTTTTTAGCTGTTCGCTGCTTCTGTGATGACTGATGTGTCTGTACTGATTGTCACGAAGTATTTGCAGTTACGTTAATATCAGAATCTTACCTCTACAGATTTCCACTGCTTAGGCATACGTGCAGGATGCTTCACTATGCCGCCATCTGTTATTTCATATCCGCAGAAGCCGAAGATAACGGCCTGTAGCATTCCGCCGGCACCTGTGGCAAAATAAGGATTGTCTGATGCTGCCGACTCGGAAAGGAGTCCGAATGGACCGCGTTTGTTGGGTACAAAACTCTTACGGAACATTTCGTAAGCCTTGTCCGTCTCGCCCAACCGCGAGTAAAGAACCGACAGTATGGAATATCCCATTGCCGGACCGTTTACCTTGTCTATCTTATCCTCATAATAATCTATGTCACGACGTATCTGTTCCTCATCCCTTACAAGTCCTAACGGATAAGCCAGCAGGTTCACGTCAGCCTGTTTTATCATCTCTCCATCATACGTGCTGTGTTCCTTAATTGTACCATCTGCCATATAATGAAACTTCAGTCTGTCTGCCACCTCTGTCCACCGGGCATCGTGAACGACATCCAGCACCTCCGCAGCCTTTACGGCATTTTGCAGCGCAACTTTCGCAGTTCCGTTAGTAAAGGCATTGTCATCCACATTCTGTGCATACTCGTCGGCACCCACCACGTTACGTATCGAGAACGTTCCGTCTTCGTTTTCGTGCGCCCTCGAAACAAGAAAATCAGCAACAGACTTTATTACGCCGAAACCTTCGTCACGAAGCCACTCCTTATCTTTCGTAACGCAGTAATAGTTGTAGAACGCAATGGCAACGTCGGCACTTATGTGATGCTCGAACGTACCCGTCAGGCACCATGCCGGAGTTGATTCCTCTCCGCTGTCGTCGCTCTCCCACGGAAACATGGCACCCCTGTAGCCAAAGAGCGAAGCCCGCTGCCGAGCCTTTGCCAGTCGGTCTGCACGGTAATCTATATGACAGCGTGCCAGTTCGGGATGCAGCACGAGCATAGGCGGCATCATCCATATTTCAGAATCCCAGAACACGTGTCCGTTATACCCTGCCGAAGAGAGTCCCATAGGCGACATACTCAGTCTCGAACCTTCTCGCTGGAATGAATAAAGATGATATAATGCCACGCGTACGTCTCTCTGATCTTCATGACAGCCTTCTATTATTATGTCACCCTTCCACAGTTCTTCCCAAAGAGCATCGTGTGCCTTTAGAAGTTCGTTTCGGTCATGCTGTAGAACATACACCGCCATTCGTTTTGCTTCGTTTCCGGGGTCGTTGAAATGTCGTGTGGAACATACGGCCCCGGCAATTGGAATCACCGTCTTCTGATGTTTCTTTAGATGCACGTTATATGTCATGCTTCCGTTACTGTCAGTCACTTTACTTCGTTCGTCGTTGGGCAGCAGAAATGCGGAGGCAGTACACAACGTATGCATTCCTGTACGGGTCTTTGCCACTGATGTCATCATCGGCATGAGGTTTCTTCCGTCTCTCAGCACATCGAAACTACTTTCTGTTTCTTTCAGCTCTTCAGGAAACGTCACTGCATTCGATACCGACACATCGGCATCCTTACTGCTGCTGAGCACAAGTTCTCCTACAGCCACATACGGAAGGTTGCGCATGGCTCGGAGAGAGTAACTTATGTCTACTCCGTCAAATGTAAACGTAGTGGTAAGTACCGCCTTATGCATGTCTAAAGTCTGCTGCCAACGTGTTATGTCCGCTTCGTCTACTGTTTTGCCGTTTATCATAAGCGTTATGTCCATAAACTTCTGACTGCGAACCATCCTGCTCACTCCTCCTCTGTCGGACTCTTTGTCGAACACTCCGTTCAGGAATATATCGCCCGTCATTAACGAATATTTCTCGTTTACTATTCCTATGTTTCCGTTGGCGAGTGTAACTCCCTTGTAGTCTGTATATCTGTCAGTAGTTATTTTCCATCCATCGTCACCTTCTGCCATCATGCAGCAGAATATCATCAGTATGGAAAAAATAAGTCTCAGCTGTTTCATCATTATAGTTTCTTTATATTAAATACGTAAAAAGCTGACAAATATTATCTTTACGGATAAGCTAAAAATATCTGACTAACGACATCGGGAACAGTAACACGTGATGCTGCGTACTGCCACACGAAAGATAGCGGACAAGAGTCACGAATGTTTACACTTCATGTCACGTGTAACTGCTCTGCCAATCATTACGTTCTGTATGTTTTTTAATGGTTATGTATTTTCTGCAACGTAATGATGCAAAATTTTATTTACAAGTCAGTACAGGAAATCATATAAAAGAAGAACAGTCTGCTACGGCAAGAGCAGACTGTTCTTATGGTTCTAATATTAACTCCGAATAATTAAAAATCCGGGTTGTTGTAGTTTATAAATTGAGTTTTAGGTCTATTCCGATCTGTAACGGACGTCCCTGCTGTGCAAAATACATCTGTCTGCCGGTAGCCTTGCTGTCAACGGCAAAAGTGTTGTAACTGTTGTTGGTAAGATTCTTACCCCACAGGGCAGCAGTAATCTTTCCCATATCCACCTCTGCACGTGCTCCTAACAGAGCATAGAACTTCTGACTGTAAGTGTTGGCGGCATCCCAGTATATCTTGCCCGTTGCATTGACATCGGCAGAAAGTTTCACTGACTTTACGAAACTGTTATGTACATCGAATCTGTAAGCAGCCATTCCGCATGCCGTGTGCATGGGTACATAGGGTACTTTATTATCTTTGTACGATACGTTTTCGTTATAGTCGTATTTCTTGAACACTGCATGAGTGAATCCGTAGTTTGCCATCCATTCCAGATGTCCTGCGCAAGCCGAACCGGAGAGAGAAACCTCGGCACCTGCGCTGTAGCTCCTGCCTGCATTAACCATCATACGTCCGAAACCATAGTTGCCTGCCATTACGCTGAGCTGCATGTTCTTTACATCCATGTAATAAGCAGCGATGTCGGCGCGGAGTTTATGTCCGAAGAAATCAAAATGAGCACCAATTTCGTAATTGGTCGATTCTTCAGGCTTGTAAGAAATAGTCTTGTTTACATTGACATATTCCTCCGGAGTAAATTCAATCTCTACGTCACCAGCCATAGCCTTTCTGGCATTCTCCATTACCTTAGTCTGCAATATGTCAGAGAACATCTGGATGTTATAACCGCCCGCGCGGAATCCGCGACTTACCAATGCGTAGATGTTACTGCCTTCGTCGTCAATCTTATATGTAAGTCCGAACTTAGGTAACAGTCGGCCGTAGTCATTGTTCACGTCGTTATCGAGAATCATGTTCACGCTACCCTTCTTGTTAAATCCGAACACCGTTACGTCCATGCTGGCAAGAGCGTTAGTCTGATACTCTGCCTTTACGTGACTGTAATCGTAACGCAGTCCTAACGTAGCCGTAAGGCGAGGAAGAACTTCGATGTCAGACTCGTGGAACACAGCCAGATTATATTCGGGAGTGTGGAACAGTCCAGGAACGTCGAGCCACAGTTTCATCTCAGAACCTTCGGGCATCTTAGATACAATCTTAGAAGCAATCATCTCTGTGAAGTCGTCGCCAAAGAACACCGGAGCATCGGTCTTGAGCCATTTGTAAGCTCCATAAATACCTGTCACGTAGTTCCATTTCTTATATTTTCCCTTCAAAGTTATTTCCTCTGTCAGGGCATTCATGTGCTGACGCTGTGTGAGATGCATGTAATCCTCAGGCATATAGTCCTGGTCCATCATCATGTAATCTTTAAGATACTGGTATGATGTTACCGAATAGAGTTTTGCGAAATCGAGGTCGATGTCAGCCTTCAGTGCCGTGTTCAGCATGTTTCTGCGGTAATTACCGTTGTAAGTAGTAGAAGGATCGTGAGTCTCACCCGATATGCTGTCTATTACTCCGTAAGGAAATCCGTTCTGGCGCACATACTGGTAATCGGCAATATAATCTAACTTAACCTTATTTGTTGGGTTATACATCAGTCTGAATCGTCCGCCGGCTTCCTGCATTTCGTCAGCCTTATCGCCTGTGTTCCTGTTATCAAAGAAACCTCCGAAATAAGAATAGAATCCTGATACAGACATGGCAAGGTTGTTTCTGAGTTTTGCGTAGTGTCCGAACTCAAAGTTATAGTCGTTGTATGTTGCAGCCTTGATGCTTATGTCGGTACCCTGTGTCGTCATGGGGTTCTTAGTGTACAGACGTATAAGACCGCCCTCTGTGTTCTGTCCGTAAAGTGTTCCCTGCGGACCGCGCAGTATATCGGCACGTCCCATATCGTAGACATGGAAATTGAACGAGTTTTTGCTTATGAGAGGCATTCCGTCCAGATATATTCCCACTGCGGGGTTATTGATGCGCGAGCCTATACCTCTTATATATACCGACGACGTGAGGCGCGAGCCATAGTCGGGCATAGTGAACGAAGGAACATACGATGACATTGACTTCAGGTCATGCAGTCCTAACATCTGAAAGTCGCCTGCCGAAAGAACGGTAGAGCTCATGGGCTGTTCTCTTAACAGGAGTGATTCCTTGGGCTGCGAAACGATTATAAGCTCATCAAGGTCATAAATTCTGAGGGTATCTGCATCTTCCGCATACATCCCTGCATACGAACCGATGGCAAATAAAAATGATAAAAATTTCTTATACATAATAATTCTGTAATACGGCTGCAAAGGTAATTCTTATGCAAAGACTACACAATCCGTATTTATTATGATTTTAACAAAAGAGAAGCGGCACATGGTGCTGTACCCATGTGCCGCCGTATGTATCGGTAATAAGATAACATTACATATACGATCTTCTGTAGTTACGGCGTCCCTTGTGAGAACCATAGTAATCATCCTTGTCAGAACGCTTGCCACCTATGATGTTAATCTTATAAATCATGCTCAGCATGGCATAACTGTTTACGCTGTTGTAACTTACGTCGTTGCGCATCATGGCAGTGACGCTGCGTGTTACGGTACTCTGACGCTGTAGTATGTCGTAGAACTGAAGAGAGAGCGACAGTGTCTTGTCCTTAAGCAGCGACTGTGTAATCTGGGCGTTCCATATAAGTTCGTTGGTGTTCATGCCCTCGTCGTTGTAACCACGGCGGCTGTGCATACGTATGTCGCTGTTTACGCTCATGTTCCACGGGAAGTTAAACATAAGTGTCGTTCCGTAAGAGTATTTCCATGAATCAAAGTTGCCGTCGGGCTGAAGCACGTTGCGTGTGTGGTTGTACATTACAGAGGTGTTGAGTTCTGCTTCCATCCATCCCAGACGGTAACCGCCCTTGATGTCTGCCGTATATACGTCATCGCGTGTGGTATTCTTCTTACGGTCACCGCCGCGCGGTGTAAAGAAGTTCACATAGTTCTGATGATCGTAGGCAAAGAATGTGTTAAGGTTCCATTTGCCAGCCTTGTCAAGCTCGGTGCTGTAGGCAAGCGTGCTGCTTAGTGTCCAGTTGCCGTTGATGTTCTCCGGCGTTATTGTTCTTCCGCCAGTACGTTCGTCGTACTCTATCGCGTTAGAAACGCTGTTGCGTGTCGTAGACAGATAGACGTCTGCTGCGATAGAACGGTTACGCTTCTCCTTGAAGTTGTAGTAGTCGGCTCTGAATGTATTTGTTACCGAAGGCTTCAGACCGGGATTACCCTTATGAATATTCAGGGGGTCGGTATCGTCGGTGATGTCCATAAGGTCGCTCATTGACGGCTGGTTGGTATAGTTGTAGACATACAGATTAAGTTTGTTCATGTCGTTAATCTTATATCTGAACGACATCGACGGTGCGAAATAGTTTACGTTACGTACCGTGTCCTTGAATATGCCCTGATAGTTCTGTCTGTAGCTGGTGTGCTGGTTAATGTAGTCGGCACCGGCAGTAAACTGAATCTTCTTGTCGATATACTTATATACGAGAGATACCTTGTTCTCATCGCTTGCGTGCCTTGAGTAGCGGCAGAGGTCGTCGTCGATGTAAGTGTCGAAAGGATTCTGCAAACGTGCAAAATAATCATTCCATCCGCGGTATCTCGGAACTATTCCGTCAAAGCGGTCCATCTCCGAAGAGAAGTCATAGACTTTCTTGTCACTCTTCTTTTCGTTACGTGTATAGCGGTATTTCATCTGTATATACATGTTTTTGGCAATGGGTTCGGTATATGCAGCCTCGCCAGAGTAAATCCATGTGGTAACGGGTGTATGGTTGAAATGATTGGTCACGTAGGTAGAGTCTGTTCCGTTTGAATTCATTATGTTATAGAAATGAACGTCAGAAACGGTAAGGTCTTTCTTCTCGTCGTCGGTATATCTCAGGTTCGCACGCAGATGCATGTTACGTCCCTTCTTGCTGAACTTATGATTGAACATGGCTATGAAGTTGGCATTGAAGCTGTTGTCATAGTTCATGGTAGTGTTAAGACGACTGTTTGTGAGGAATCCCTGACGGTGTGCCTCCTCTATGTTTTCGGGCGACATGGGGTCGCCGAAGTAAAGGTAAGGGTCTTCGGAGAATGTGTACTGACTGTTCTGTATCTTGTTGTCGTTCTTGTTATATCTTACGAACTCTCTGAACATTATGGTGTTCATGCTGTCAGGACGCCACTCGGCACGTCCGAAGCTCACGATACGTGTCGCGCTTGAAACATTATAGCCTGCCGAATTGCCGAATGAAGAAAAGCTGCTTACGAAATTCTGCGATGCACTTGTTGTCTCGGCATGTGTACTGGGATGCATTGCACGTACACCGAAGTCTAACTCGAACTTAGGCAGCGTGAGGTTCATGTTCACACCCATTCCTCGTTTTATTCTCTCGCCTTCGTTATGTGCCCTGCCGCCATGAAAACCTGCCTCGTTGGTATTGGTAATGTTACCGAATCCCATAATCTTAAACTTATCGTTGAACTTCGAAGCCATTACCTTCTCCTGATGTCTGCCATGCGTACCATAGCTGGCAACGGCATTGGCAAACACGCCGTTGTTCATTCCGGGCACGATGCCGAAGTCGATTACTTCTTCTTCCTCGCCGTCTTCAACGCCCGTGATACGTGCCATGTCGCTCTGTTTGCTGTACGACTTGACGTTACGGATGATATCCACGGGAATGTTCTTCAGCGCAGCATCGTTGTCGCCTGTCATAAACTCCTTTCCGTCGAGAAGGATTTTCTTTATTTCTTTTCCGTTGATGGTTATCTTACCGTTATCATCTATCTTTGCGCCAGGCAGACGACGTATGAGTTCCTCTATCGGCGAACCCTCAGGAACTTTGTATGCCGCAGCATTATATGATATGGTATCGCCCTTAACCACCACTTTGGCTGCCGTTCCGGTAACGACGGCCTCGTCAAGCATCACGTTGTCTGACACTAACTTTACGTCGCCTAACTGGAGCGTCTCGTTAATGTGACACTTCATAGTGAAAGGTTTGTAACCTATGGTAGTTATAGAGATTGTATATAGTCCTTTTTTATTGAGATGCAGTGCAAAACGTCCTTCTGCATCTGATACTGTTCCGGCGGCAAGCTTCTCGCTCTCGTCTAATATCTTAACAGCCGCACCAATCATGGGTTCCTGGGTATCATTGTCAAGAACGATACCTTTCACGTCTATCTTTTGTGCCGATGCCGTAAGTAGCATCATGAAAAAGACAGTCAAAAAAACTAATCTTTTTGTCATAAATAATGTTTCTGCTTCGTAATAATAACTTTTCAACGTGCAAAGAAACAAAAAAAGTACGATATTTATAGGGGTTTTCCCCTATTATCGTGAGGAAAATCCCTATTATTACACTGTAGTTATTGAATTGCCTAAAAAGATACCTGACGTTTTTCTGCTCGTTTCCGTATCTGTGTCTGCCGGCATATAAAACATATATAAGGTATGCCGACACAAAAAAAGGTGCACCGTTTACGCGATGCACCTGAATAAATATAATTAATATAAAATTATCTGTTCTTATGCTTCATGTACCACGAATGTGTAAAGAAGCGATACATCAGTATTGCCGCAGCCGTAATGCCTATAGATACCGATAACAGCATCTGTGGATTATTATAGAAGAAATAGAATCCGAGGAACATTCCGAGAGCTATACCTGATTCCCATGAGAGGAAATAAGAACTCTGCGACGTTCCGCGCTGACAGTGACGGCTGAGTTTGATATAGAACAGAAGGAAACGTGATCCTACGAGACCGATACCTATGCCAATGAATGCAGGAGCGATGTAACCCACGATGTCCTGCTTGCGTAGAAGCATCAGCAGCAGGGCCGCACCGATGAAGAGCAGACCTGAGAGTGTCTCGCTGCGCAGATCGGCATTCTCGAAAGCATACTTACGTGCAATCAGAGAAAGAATGAATCCGCACATTATCATTGAATAGAATGTCAGGGTGTTACAGATGGTGAACACCATTCCTACAACCACCGACGTGAGCATCAGGTTGATAAACAGCCATATACCCTGCGGCAGGAAGAAACGGTCTAACGAGAACTTGCTGATGTTGTCGTCGGGAGCCTTGAACGGGAACTTGATGTTCAGTATGAACAGCATTGCCATCAAAAGACACACTACCGAAGAAACGAGCACCATGTTGAATCCCCACTGATTATAAACGAATATGGAAGCTATAGGACCAAGGGCAATGGCAAACCTGCCGAACCATGTAGCCGAATAATTGGCCTCGGTACGTTTAAAGCTCTCGCATGTATCAATAATCAGCGTACTGTTGAGAACCATCTGTGCCAGTCCGAACGAAGCACCGAACAACACACGCAGTGCAGTGATTATTGCCACGTGTGTCTCCTCGGAAGCACCCAAATCGGCAAGATGATTAACGCCGCCTACGGCAAGTCCCATCATCAGAGCCGCAAAGAGGAACACTTTATATCGGCGGAAATACTGTACCAGTGCGGAGCAGAACCCACCGAGAAGATAAAGTCCGATACCATAAACACCCATTATCACGGCTGTCTCTATATTGCTGAATCCCTTATCCTTCATGAGCCACAGAGGCATGACAGGGACATACATATATACAGATGCCGTAACAAAAAGGTTGGCAACAGCCATGTACCAGAACTCCTTATGCCAGAGTTTCACGTGTACAGGCGTATTCTGCGTATACATTATTAATAAGATTCTTTATCGTTTGGGAAATCTGAACTCTTTACATCATTTATATAACTGCCTATGGCATCGTGCATTATTGTGCCGAGGTCGGCGTAACGACGGAGGAACTTAGGACTGAAGCCCTGCGTCATGCCTAACATGTCGTCTACGACAAGAATCTGACCGTCGGTCACATTGCCGGCACCGATACCGATTGTGGGGCACTTTACCAGACGTGTCACCTCTTCGGCAAGCTTCATGGGAACTTTCTCAAGCGTTATGCCGAAACAGCCTGCCTTGTCGAGCAGCTCGGCATCGTGTAAAAGTTTCTGTGCCTCTGCCTCTTCTCTGGCACGCACGCCGTAAGAGCCAAACTTATTAATACTCTGCGGTGTGAGACCGAGATGTGCCATGACGGGGATGCCGGCATCGAGAATACCCTTGATAGTGTCGAGTACTTCCTCGCCACCCTCAATCTTAACGGCATCGCAGCCGCTCTCCTTCATAATACGCACGGCATTGCGTATTCCGTCTTCTCTGCTTATCTGATAACTGCCGAAGGGCATGTCGCAGAGCACGAGTGCACGACTGACGGCACGAACCACAGAGCGTGCATGATAAATCATTTCGTCTACCGTAATGGGAAGCGTATTAGCATTTCCTGCCATAACGTTAGAAGCTGAGTCACCTACCAATATACCGTCTATTCCGGCTTTGTCTACGATTCCAGCCATTGTGTAGTCGTACGACGTCAGCATTGATATTTTCTCTCCTTTTTCTTTCATCTCCATAAAGCGGCTTGTAGTCACTTTACGGTTGTCGCTTACCAAATATTCTGCCATAGAATGTTGTAAATTTTAATACAAGGTGCAAAGTTAGTACATTTATGTTAATAAGACAATTTATTATCTTGAAAGTTCTTGATTACGTCACGGGCAGATGATTAAAATCAATTTAATGGCTTAAAACTAAGATATTCAGATATAAATTAACGGGAAACTTAGTATCTTTGCACTTTCATTTATACGGGTTTTTATGGGTGACAACAAAGATAACATACTTTTACGACGTATTCGCGAGGGTAAGACTCTCACGCGCAACGAGACGCTGAAACTTATTGTTCAGCTGAGTATTCCTTCTATTCTTGCTCAGGTTTCATTCACCATGATGTTCTTCATTGATGCTTCTATGGTGGGCGAACTGGGTACGCAGGCGTCGGCTTCAATCGGACTGGTAGAGTCGTCGACATGGCTCTTCGGCAGTCTTTCAACAGCCGCAGCCATGGGTTTCTCAGTACAGGTGGCGCACTTCATAGGTGCCAACGACTTCAGGCAGGCGCGTAACGTGTTCCGCCAGGGCATTACGTCTACGCTGATTTTCTCGCTGCTGTTCATGACGCTGTGCCTTGTCATTGCCGACCCGCTGCCGATATGGCTCGGAGGCGGCGAAGACATCAAGCACGACTCTACGTGGTATTTTGCCATCTATTCGCTTGCCATTCCGTTCTTACAGATGAACATCCTATCGTCGAGTATGCTTAAATGTTCGGGAAACATGAAGACACCGAGCATCATCAGCGTGTTCATGTGTCTGGGCGACGTGGTGTTCAATTCGTTCCTTATCTTCCCTACCCGCGAAGTGGAATTCTTAGGATTTAAGTTTAACATGTATGGTGCAGGACTCGGTGTTCCGGGTGCGGCACTGGGTTCTATGATTGCCATTGCCCTGAGTGCCATGTTCCTGCTGTATTACACTACACATTTCTCCAAACAGCTGTCACTGCGCCAGGAGCGCGGCTCGTTCCGTCCTACACGCAGATTCGTAAACAGTGCAACGAAGATAAGCATGCCCATGGCGGCACAGAGCATCCTGATGATTGGTGCACAGATAGCAAGCACCATGATTGTGGCACCGCTCGGCAACGTGGCTATCGCTGCCAACACCTTTGCCATCACGGCTGAGAGCCTGTGCTACATGCCGGGCTACGGCATCGGCGAAGCTGCCACGACGCTTGTAGGTCAGAGTCTCGGTGCCGGCAACAAGAAACTTACCATGAGCTTTGCACGACAGGTAATGTTCTTCGGCATTCTGGTGATGATAGGCATGAGCGTGCTTATGTATGTCACTGCTCCGCAGATGATAGGCATCATGACTCCCGTCGAGGAGATACAGACACTTGCTTCGCGCGTACTGCGCATAGAGGCTTTTGCCGAACCGATGTTCGTTGCTTCTATCGTGGGCTATTACACTTGTCTCGGTGCTGGCGACACGCTAATACCGGCATTCATGAATTTAGGCAGTATGTGGTTCATACGTATCAGTCTGGCTGCAATATTTGCTCCTAAATATGGTCTTGTGGGTGTGTGGATTGCAATGGCTACGGAATTGGTTTTCAGAGGCTCGATTTTCATTGCCAGAGTATGGAGGGGCAAATGGATGGACAAGATGCATCTAAAGGCCGAAAATTAAAATTATTTATAATATAACTAAACAGGAGGGTGTGTCGAAATGTTTGTTAAATGACAATAATTTTAGACATACCCTCT
>JAHHQW010000016.1 GCA_020026195.1 Prevotella sp. | reverse complement strand
AGACTAAATTACTGAACATCAATAGATAAATATATTTTTAAGGGACGACTATATATTGTATATAAGGGGGGGGGAAAAAAAATATAATTTTACGAAATTTATCATAGGTTGAAATTAGAAAAAACATAAAAGACATATATAAATAGGAATGTGAAATTTTACAAGAATACTTTTCAGTAGATACTCAAAAATAAATTTGTATACAAACCACCATACGTATGTCTGTAAACTTACACACCTGTATTTGCATATATTTACGTGTGTATTTACTTTAAAAGAAAAGCTGCTGCACCTTCAGGTCATTTACCTTAAACGAGCAGCAGTTTATGTATATTTTTTATTTGTAGTGTTCTGATAAATAATGAATACTACATATAAATATTAATGTCACTATATTTAAAATCTTTTGTCGTGATAAAAGTTCGTAAGTGTCATGACACTAACTTTTTAACAAGGCTTGTTTATGAAACATCAACAAAGTTCCGTTATATATTCATTGAATGAACATAAACATATAACGGATTTTATTAAAACAAATATTGCTAAATGTCATCTGGACATTTTACGAACAGCCTTCTTTCTTATCTGTCTTATGCGCTCGCGCTTAAGTCCCATTTCTTTTCCAATCTCAGCCATTGTCATCGCAGGCATTCCTATTCCGTAACACCTTTCTATAACATAGCGTTCACGCTCGTTCAAAGCCTGCAGAAGGAACTGTATCTCATCAGAATTCTCTACATCATTGATGTTATGTTCGGGAGATGGTGAATCAGCATTGGCAAGCACACTGAGAAGATTCAAGTTTTCCATACCGCCGAGAGGAGCATCGACACTCATTGCATGACTGCGCTTCTTGTCCACCATACTGGCATTCTTAGGAGTGGAAACGATACCGGCCTGTTCTGCAATGACGTTGTGCATTGCCTTTTCTATGAAAGGTGCAGCATAAGCAACGAACCTGTTGCCGTGTGAAGCATCATATCGACGTGCAGCCTCAACAAGCGCAATATTGCCCTCACTTACGAGATCTTGAGTATCAACACCCTGATTCTGATATTTCTTTACCATATGAAGCACAAAGCGTAAGTTGGCAGTAGCGAGTTGTGATGCAGCCTTCTCATCGCCGTTCATAATTTTCTCCGAGAGCTTGCGTTCTGTCTCGCTGTCAAGTACGCTCTCGCGTCCTACTTCATCGTAGTATATTTTGGTAAACTTATTCTCGTCCTTCATAATGATGTTGCATTTTGTTTTACATTTGCAATATTACGAAAAAAACAGCTATTATAAAAGTATCAGCGGATATATTTACTTCTCGTTAATGTATTCTTGTGTAAATTTTACTAACAGACAACAAAAAAGGGATGCCCCGAAAGACATCCCCTGTTATATTAAAATCTGAATACTTTTAGCACATTGAGAAAAGGAAATATGCCCAGTGAGCTACAATGGCAGCACAGAGACCGCCGATAGTGTGAGCAATGATTGCCTTAGATGTAAGATGACGGTATCCTAATGCATCGAGCATTGCAGTGTGAGTGCTTAAGAAACCGCTCCAGCACATACCGATGGCAGTACATACTGCAATGGCATTGCCGTCCATCCATCCCTGCTCTACGAAACCCGGAACAAGTCCGATGGCTGCACCTACGGCACCGAGGGCTGTAATTGGGAATGCTACGACATGAGGATCAGTGAATCCGAAAAGCCATTCGAACACGAAATCTACCTTAGCAGCAAGCCAGGGAAGAAGTTCTACACCCTGATAAGCAGCACCTGTATATTCGCCTGTTGCTTTGTCAGCACCGAAAGTAAGAATCATTACGAGTGATGAAATGATGATTACACCAGGGATGATAGATACACCTACATCAACACCAGTCTTACCACCATCGAGGAGAGCATCAAGAATACGGAGGAACATTGTCTTCTGCTTGCCTTCTGCTTTCTCTTCCTTAATCATCTCAGGAGTAGCATCGCATGCACATTCTGTTACGTATTCGGGATATGCCTTTGCTACGAAGTGCTGCATGAGTCGTGTAGAAACGATACAGCCGACACAGGCACCGGCAAAGCCAATGAGAGGTGCCACGAAGAAGCCCTGTACAATCATGAACACGATAACGATAAGTCCCATACCAAATGCTGTACCGAAGTTAGTAAGTGATATGAACTGATATTTCTTGAAGTACATGCTGAACTGCTTGTTGCTTGCAAGAGAGATGATTGCTGGGTTATCAGAAAGGAATGTCATTACGGCACCGAGCGATGCCACACCGGGGAGGTTGAAGATAGGTTTCATCAGCGGACGGAGAAGTTTCTCCATGAGTGATACAACGCCAAACTCAACGAAGATCTTACTTACCGCACCCATGAGCACGCAGATACCCATAAGGTAGAATACGGTGTTGAGAAGAAGGTCGTGTGCTGTCTTCATAATAGTGTTAAGCATATTGGGGACTCCCATTCTGCTACCTACATAACCGAAGAACACAACCATTATGACTAAACAGGTGACTCCGTCGGGAATGTACTTTCCTAAGCCTTTGCTTTTATTTTCCATATATTTTTATGTTTTTATAATATCTTATTTAAGGTCTTTTTCAAAACGCGGGCAAAGGTAGGCATTTTTATCGTATATCACCAATCTTTTAAAGTTTTCTTTTACAAACTACGGTAATATGTCGGTGTATTTAAAAAATAAAGGCGGCAGACCGTAAACTGTCGCGTTACTGTCTGCCGCCTTGTGGTTAATGTGAATTTATTTTATAGACTTGTTTCGGGGAACATTGCATTCCACCAGTTGTCGTTTCCTTTAAGATATTTCTCAAACCATGCCATCTGTGCATACGTCCAGAGTATGCGCTTGTGATAGTCCTTTATATGATGGTCTTCACCGTCAATCTGTACGAATGCCACGTCTCGGCCAAGGAGTTTGAGTGCATTGAACATCTGTATACTCTCAATAAGTGGAACGTTGGTGTCTGCGTTACCATGTAGCAGCAGCAGCGGTGTGTGAATCTTATCGGCATTGAAAAGAGGACTCTGCTTTACATACATGTCGGCTGCATTCCAGGGATAACTGCCTGCACTGGCAACTTCTCCGTACGAATAACCCCAGTAACCTTCGCCCCAGTAACTTGCTATGTTACTGATACCCGCATGACTGATGGCGCAGGCAAAGATGTCGGTTACTGTCTGCAGATACTGTGTCATGAATCCGCCATAAGAAGCTCCGATACATCCTATCTTACTACTGTCAACAAACTTATGTTCTGCACAGAATTTCTTTGTTCCTTCTATGATGTCTTCGGCAACGCCCTTTCCCCATGTATTTACGTGACGTGAGGAGAACTTCTGTCCGAATCCTATTGCGCCACCCGGCTGTACCACATATACTACATAACCTAAAGATGTGTAGTATGCATGCGGATAACGTGTACCGAACTGACGGTTAACTGGTGTGCATCCGCCATAATAGTTTACTATCAAAGGATATTTCTTTGCGGGATCAAAGTCATGAGGGAGATAGAATCTTCCGTAGATTGTGTCACCGCGCTCTGAGAGGAAGTTCCAGTCGTGGCACTCTCCTATCTTAACGTTCTTCAGAATATCAGCAGAATTGTCTTCAAGACATATTTCCTTATTCTTTGCAAGATTGTAGAAATAGAGTTTCTGAGGATTTACGGTACTGTTACCTACGTATGTCATTACGGGCTCGCCTGTTGCAAGACTGAAATTGTTTACTACTTCTTCCTTGAGGGGCAGCATCGTAATCTTCTGGTTCTTGGGATTGAGCACATATACTCTCTCATAGTCTCTGTCGGCAACACGCATATAAATCTTACCGTCTGCACGAGACCAAACCGAACCCATTACAGAAGGATTGAAGTCGCATGTCAGCGGTGTAACCTTCTTTGAAGCTATGTTAAGAAGATAAAGCTGATTGTCGAACATATTAGAATAGGGTTCTCCATCATTGTTGCATCCTACACCGTCGAATGCCTCTGGACTTGCCTCTACAAGTATTTCCTTTGCATCGGGTGAGAAATGGAATGCTGCGGTAAACTCGCTGTTCTCTAAAATTTTCTCCGACTCTAATGTCTTCGCATCTATTATATACAGGTCTATTACGGTTGTAGGACGTTTCTCCAGACGTGACTTGTTTACGGCTACAAGAAGTTTCGATGCATCTGCCGAAATATCGCAAAGCATTACTGTCTCACTACCGAATGTTATCTGGTTAGAGATACCTGTCGCCATATCGTACTTTACAAGATACTGACGAGAACGCCATCCCGGAATACGGTCGTCGGGCTTTATGATGCGGTACATATCCTTACGTTCCTTCGGACCTTCTGCCGTTCCTGTTATGATGAGGTATTTTTCATCGGGACTGAATGTTATCTGTCCTGCGGGAACATTCTCTGCTATTATCTCTTCGCTTCCGTTTACGGGATTAACCTTGTGCAGACGACGAACGCCCGTTGTTGTTTCATCATAGACGTATGCCGAAGTGCGGGGCATCCACATAAGTGATGTTCCGTTGCGGCGCTCAATCAGACGACCGGTCTTTACTTCCTTGATCAGTGTGTAATAGCTGCTTGCACCAGTGCTGAGTGTATTGACAAATACTGCCATGTAGTATTTTCCACATGGCGAAATCTTAGACACCAGTACACGTTCTCCGTCGAGAACATCATGTATGTCGTATTTGTGACACTCGTCGGTGGTACACTTTACTTCTTCCCTGGCATCAATGATTACCTTCGGAGTTTCTCCGCCTTCGGTGATGTATCTCACTGCTACTTTGTGACGCAGAGGATGCAATGCGAGTGTTGATGTTTCGTTACCATCAACAAAAAGTTTATAGTTCTTAAGTCCTTCTACCTTCAGAGAACCTTTAAGATAAGAATCGTTCTCGATGTAGAAATAGATTTCTCCTGCCGATTTCTTTCCTACTAGAGGAAGTGTTCCGCCAATAAAATCCTTGCTGTCGGCTGTGTTACAGAATTTAAGACCTGTAAGCATTGTGTTTTCGTCGAACGGCTTGTTCATAACGTCTACGTTACCAATCATTACAGGTTCGGTTACTTCAACGCTTCCGGTGAGCTTGAAGTTGGTTACTTCTGTCTTTACCTGTGCAAAACAGATAGAAGGCAGAACTGCCATTAAGGCTAAAAGTATTTTTTTCATATATATTTTATTATGGTCAGGTTAATTACATAGAGTGACCTTCTCTATATTTGTTTTCATCCTTATCTTCCATCATACTGAGGTATGAGAGATAACGGCTTGGAGCAATGTAATGGTTCTCTAATGCTTCGAGAACTGCACATCCCGGTTCGTGTGTGTGTGTACAGTTGCTGAAACGGCATTTCTTAGAGAATTCGAATATTTCCTTAAAGTAACTGCATACTTCTTCGGGTTCGATGTCGAATGTTCCGAAACCTTTTATGCCCGGGGTATCTATTACCCATCCCCCACTGGGAACCTGTAGCATTTCACTATATGTCGTGGTATGTATGCCTGTATTGTGTGCATCAGAAATCTCAGCCGTACGCTGTTCTGCTCCAGGGATAAGAATGTTTATCAGACTGCTCTTGCCTACTCCGCTGTTACCGCTGAAGAGTGATATTCTGTCACCGAGCATCTCGCTAACCTTGTCTACGCCAAGACCCGTTTCAGCTGATACTTCAATACATTCGTAACCTATAGTCTCATACAGGTTAATCATCATCTTCTGATATTCCTCATCTTCTTCCGTCAGCAGGTCGGTCTTATTAAACAGCAGGACCACAGGAACTCTGTAAGCCTCTGCGGATGCTAAAAATCTGTCAATGAAAGTAGTGAGGGTACGGGGATAGTTTACGGTGACCACAAGAAAGGCGCGGTCGATGTTAGCTGCTATAATATGACTCTGCTTGGAGAGGTTAGATGCCTTACGTATGATGTAGTTTCGGCGATCGTGGATGTTTGTGATAAAGGCAGTACCTTCAGAATTTACGTCTATGTCCACCACATCGCCCACGGCAACGGGATTGGTGCTCCTTATGCCCTTAAGTCTGAAATTACCTTTAACTTTACTGTCTATGTTCTCTCCTTCGGCAGTTCTTACAGTATACCAGCTGCCGGTGTTCTTAATTACGAGTCCCTGCTTCATCCGGAATGGTGATAATTGTATGGTTTCTTTTTAAAAGTCGAAAGTTGAAAACCGAGGACAATATAACAGCTGTCTTCAGTTTTCAACTTCTTAAGAAAGACTTTTCAGTCTTGTTATAGTGTGCTTACACTGTCATTATTTCCTTGTTCTTCTCTTCGAGCAGTGTATCAATCTTCTTCATGAACTTGTCGTGCATTTCCTGAAGATCTTCTTCTGCTATCTTTTCTTCGTCTTCAGAAAGACCGTCCTTGATAGCCTTTGAAAGTTTGCTCTTAATATCTGAACGCACATTGCGTACTTCGATTTTAGCTTTCTCGCCAATCTTATTGCACTGCTTTGTGAGATCTCTACGACGCTCTTCTGTAGGCTGTGGAATGCAGAGGCGGATTATTTCACCGTTGTTCTCAGGTGTAATACCAATTTCTGAGTCCATGATGGCCTTCTCTACTTTCTTTATGCCGTTCTTATCCCAAGGCTTGATTGCTATTGTACGAGCATCGGGGATTGTAACAGTTGCAACCTGGTTCAGAGGAACCATTGAACCGTAAGAATCTACCTTTATTCCGTCTACAAGTGCGAAGTTGGCACGACCTGCACGTATTTTTGCAAGCTGATCTTCAAGGAACATCACTGCCATTTCCATTCTTTCGCTACCGTCGCTTAATGTTTCTTTTACATCTATCATAGTGTCATTATCTTAATTATACGACAAAAATACATATTTGAATTGATATTTGCAACTAAATGCATAAAAAACAATACAATTATGTTCTTCGGTATAAATTATTCTTAATTTCATTATTCCTCAGAAGGCATAATTCATAAGGCTCTGTGCTTTTTTGTAGTGATTAAAATGTAATGGAATAAGAGTATAAAAAAAATCAACGTAAACACTAAAAAAAGGATGTGTTTACGTTGAAATTTTTGCAGACAACCAGCTTCACAGTCAGCGCCTGCCATTTTTTTGTATGAGGATTTTATAATTTACTTCTCATTTCACGAAGATGTTCGCGATAAGCATCCCAGTCTGTAATATTCTTACGTGCTACTCCGCTTTCAACAGCTGCCTTTGCAACAGCAGAAGAAACTTCAACAAGCAGACGCGGGTCTACAGGTTTCGGAATGAAGTAGTCGGGACCGAATTCGAGAACACTGTCTTTGTAAACTTTCTTAACTTCTTCGGGAACTTCCTTCTTAGCAAGGTCGGCAATAGCATGTACTGCTGCCAGCTTCATCTCTTCGTTGATGGCCTTTGCATGAACGTCGAGGGCACCACGGAAGATATAGGGGAATCCGATTACGTTGTTAATCTGGTTAGGATAGTCAGAACGACCTGTACTCATAAGTACGTCATCGCGTGATGCCATGGCATCTTCGTATGTAATCTCAGGTGTAGGATTAGCAAGGGCAAATACAATCGGAGCCTTTGCCATTGAGCGAACCATATCCTGCGAGAGGACATTTCCCTTAGAAAGTCCTACGAATACGTCGGCACCCTTCACAGCCTCTTCGAGAGTGTGTATGTCTGTACGCTTTGTAGCGAACTCTGCTTTCTGTTCTGTAACGTGATCGCGTCCTTCGTAGATAACACCACGAGAGTCGAGCATGATGATGTTCTCATGCTTTGCACCAAGAGCGCAGTACAGTTTAGAGCAAGATATTGCTGCTGCACCTGCACCATTCACAACGATCTTAACGTCAGCGATATTCTTTCCGTTTACTTCGAGAGCATTCTTAAGTCCGGCTGCCGAAATAATGGCTGTACCGTGCTGGTCGTCGTGCATCACGGGAATATTGAGAGTCTTCTTAAGACGCTGTTCTATCTCAAAACATTCGGGAGCCTTGATGTCTTCAAGGTTGATTCCACCGAAAGTAGGAGCTATCTTCTCTACTACTTCGCAGAACTTAGCAGGATCTTCTTCATCTACTTCAATGTCGAATACGTCAATGCCGCCATATATCTTAAATAACAGTCCCTTACCTTCCATAACGGGTTTGCCACTCATGGCACCGATATTTCCGAGTCCTAAGACTGCCGTACCGTTACTGATTACAGCAACGAGGTTTCCTTTATCTGTATATCTGTAAACATCATCAGGATTCTGCTCGATCTCGAGACAGGGGTATGCAACGCCAGGAGAATAAGCCAGACTCAGGTCTGTCTGAGAATAATGAGGCTTTGTTGGTATTACTTCTATTTTGCCCGGTCTGCCGGTTTCGTGATATTCTAATGCTGCTTCCTTTGTGATTTTTACCATAATCGTGTAAATTTAAGATATTCGTAAATAGTTGTATCCGCAAAGATAGGTATTTTTTCTATAATAAACCATCAATACAAATAAAATTTTGTAACTTTGCATGCAGAATTCTCCTCCAATATGCAGAAAAGTAGTAGTAAAGACGTAAAACGTCAGTCAACAAAGCTTAGAATTTGCAAATACGCAGTAAGTATGTTCTATAAGAACGGTACAAAAAATGTCAAGATGGACGATATTTCCAGCAAGCTGAAAATATCGAAACGTACCCTCTATGAACTTTACGGAGACAAAGAACAGCTTCTGCTTGAATGCATGAAATATAAGGCAGAAGCTGAACTGGAAGAACTGCACGATTTTGTAAACAACAAAGCGGGCAACGTCATGGAAGTTTTGCTCAAATTCTACGAAATAAGGATGGATGTTGTAAAGAAAGTCAATCCTGCTTTCTATTCTGATCTGGAACGTTATCCTGCTGTTCTTAAATATCTTAAACAGCAGACTTCACTGAAACGCGCACGTTCTATTGAATTCTTCAACAAAGGTGTAGAAGACGGTTTCTTCCGCAAAGGTCTCAACTACGAAATAATAACACGTATGAGCGAGGCTTATATGGGTTACATCATGCAGAACAAGCTATACGATAAGTTTACGATGAAGGACCTGTTTGCAAATTTTGTATCGGTTATCGTCAGAGGATACTGCACTGAAAAAGGACTCGAAATGTTAGAAAAATTTACTACTAAAGATAGTAAATATTAATCCATACACACTCCATAAACAGCTTTTAAGGCTAAATAAATTCTCCCGCAAAATTGCATTTACTGCTGCATTTGCGGGAGAATTTGGTTTATGTGATAATAGGAACTCTTATATATAATAAGGTATATTATTCCATCTGGAGTGCTACGTTATATTCACGTGCCATCTTGCGCATATTTATAACAGCATATCTCATACGTCCAAGGGCTGTGTTTATACTCATGTCTTTCAGTTCTGCGATCTCACGGAAAGAAAGATTCTGATAAAAACGCATAAATACAACCTCGCGCTGTGAGTCTGGAAGTTTATTCATTATCTTCTCAACATCGCGGAGCACCTGGGTGCGTACGAAACCGTCTTCAACGTTAGATACCAGCAGCTCACTGAGACTGATGTTCGACATATCGTTCTCCTCATCGGTTTCAACGACATTCTCAACCTTCTGTTCTCTGAAGCGATCCATTATGACATTATGAGCAATGCGCATTGCCCATGCAGAAAACTTACCAGTAGTACGATACTTACCCTCGTTAAGTTTTACGATAATCTTAACGAAAGTGTCCTGGAAGACATCTTCTGCCACATGGCGGTCTCTCACCATAAATAAAATATATGAGAATAATTTTGTCTCGTTACGAGACAGAAGCAGGTCGAAGGCACTATTATTCCCATCGATATACTCCAACGCTAAATCTTCGTCGGACATATTCCTTAAATCTTTCATTTTTTAAATTACATTTGTTTAAGTAAATATTGTATCGATAGGCAATGTTTTTAATGGTTAATACTTTAATAATTGCTGCAAATGTAGCAATAAATACTTATTTAGACAAATATTTCAATAAATATAATAGATTTTTTTGCCATATCACAAATAATACATACATTTGCAGCGGTTGAGGTTTGCCTAACACGCAATCAAAAGGGAACAGGGTGAAAATCCCGGACTGTCCCGCAGCTGTGAGTCTCATTATCGCTTCCTTGAAGAAGCCACTGCCACCTTAATTAATAACGGCGGGAAGGTATAGGAAGAGAGACGAAGTCAGAAGACCTGCCTCCAACATTTATAAATAGTCTGATTCTCTCGATGTAAGATTCTCGGACACAACACAGACTTTGATATGAAGACAAGAACAAGTATTCTGTTCCTTTTGATATGCCTTGTCATGGCATCATGCAACAAAGCAGTTCAAGAAAAGGGCATCGACATAGAGTGTTCGTATACATCGCTGCTTAAGATGCAGCAGAACGAAGATTTTGTGAAGGCAGTAATAACTAATCCGTGGGACACCACGAAGGTTTTACATCAGTACATACTTGTTGACAGGACAAAGCCGGAACCTGAGAACCTTCCAGAAGGAACAGTGGTAAAGGTTCCTCTTAAAAAGAGTGTCGTGTGCTCATCGGTTCATCTTGCACTGCTCAGCGAATGGAACAGACTGCCGTCGGTGACTGGCACTTACGATGTTCCTTTCATCATGATTCCTGAGGTTCAGCAGCTGGTAAAGGACGGTAAGATAAGCGACCTGGGCAATTCGATGCAGCCTGAAATAGAGAAGCTGATAGAGACTATGCCCGATGCTATTCTGATGTCGCCTTATGAGAACAACAGCAGTTATGCAAAACTCGAAAAGACAGGCATCCCTATCATAGAATGTGCCGATTACATGGAAGTATCTCCGCTGGCAAGAGCCGAATGGATGAAATTCTACGGCATTCTATATGGTTGCAAAGATATGGCTTACGATTCGTTTGCCGAAATTGAGAAAGAATACAACGGACTGAAAGACAGTATCGCCGACTTGAAGGAAAAGCGTCCTACAGTGTTCACCGACATCAAGTTAGGTTCACAATGGATGGTTCCCGGAGGCAGAAGCACCATAAGCATTTTCTTGAAGGAAGCAGGAGCTGATTACCTATTTGCCGACTTACCTCAGAGTGGTTCTGTAACGGTATCCGACGAGACGGTACTTGACAGATGTCAGAATGCTGACTACTGGCTGATAAAATATAACAGTAGCTTTAACGGCTATAAGATGGGATATGAAACACTTGCCGGACTTGATCCGGATTACAAGGAATTCGCACCCATACGCACTAAAAAGATTTTTTGTTGTGACACTTCGGTGACTGGTTTTTACGAAGAGACACCGTTCCATCCGGAACGTCTGTTGAAAAACCTTGTTGGCATTTTCCATCCTGCGAAGGACTTTAATGAAATGCCATACTATAAAAAATTAGAATAACCGTACGTGTATTATTATATAAGTTTATTCAAAATTTGGGGAGGCTGTGCCGTGAGGCACGGCCTTTTATTATGCATTTTTGTAAACATTATAGATATTCTGCAATTACAATCTTTGATTTTCGAAAAACATAATTATCTTTGCAGATATAAATCACATATATAAACCTTTTAAATAACTAAACGAAATGATTAAAGTTGGTGATAAAATTCCTGAGATTCTTGGTAAGGATCAGAATGGTAATGAAATAAAGAGCAGTGTATATGCCGGTAAGAAACTTGTACTGTACTTCTATCCGAAAGATATGACTCCCGGCTGTACTAACGAGGCATGCAACCTGAGAGACAACTACAGCGAACTGCGTGCTAAAGGTTATGAGGTACTGGGCGTAAGTGTCGACGACGAAAAGAAGCACCAGAACTTCATTGCCAAACACGAACTTCCATTCTCTCTCATTGCTGATACAGACAAGAAACTTGTTGAGGAGTTCGGCGTATGGGGCGAAAAAAAGATGTGCGGTCGTACTTACATGGGCACTTTCCGCACTACGTTCCTCATCAACGAGGAAGGTATCGTAGAACGTATCATCACTCCTAAGGAGGTTAAGGTGAAGGAGCACGCTCAACAAATTCTCGGATAAAGACATACGAGTAAAGACAGGATGAAAACATGCCGAAGACATGACTTATCCTGTCTTTATTTTGTTTTATTTGTCTTCTGATTAATTTGCATACTTCATTAAATTTATCTACATTTGCATACCAATAAGGCCCGGTAGCTCAGCTGAATAGAGTAGCAGATTCCGGTTCTGACGGTCGTGGGTTTGAATCCCACCCGGGTCACAAGGCGTCATTCCATTATACTTGGAATGACGCTTTTATTTTATCATGGTAAACATTATATTTAATTAGTCAATAATTAACATCTGAACTTTAGATATTTACGACAATATATATATTTATATAATTAGTCTGGTAAATAATTATATAAGCAAAATATTTTCATAGTTCACCTATAATCAGTATATTTGCAGCATAAATGTATATAATTATATAGGAATAATGGAAAATAAAATATTTCTGTTCAGTAATATAAAAGGCGGTGTTGGCAAGACGACACTGTGTTCTTTGTTCGCAAGTTATCTTGCAGAAAAAGGGATTCCAGTGTTCGTGCTTGATGCTGACTTACAGGCATCGCTCCACCGTCACAGACAGAGAGAAAAAGATGTAGACACCGATGCACAGGCTCCATGGGCGGTTGAGATTCTTGATACTTCTGAATCCAACAGTCTTGCAGAGACAATAAAGAAGGTAAAGAAAGTACCCGGTGTTGTCCTCATCGACTGTCCGGGTAACCTTAACGACAAGAACCTGGCATATATTTACAGTATGGCAGACGTTGCTGTAATCCCTATGTCATTTGATGCTGATACAGTAGACGCTACTGGTATCTTTGTAAAGGCTCTCAAAAAGATTTCTAATGCACAGCTTATATTTGCACCGAATCGAATCAATGTTTCTGAAAGGAAAGCTGAAGAACTTAGACAGCGCACTCAGACTACGGAGATACTCGGCATTATAGGTACAGTTCTTCCAAGAATCAAACAGACTGTAACAATTAAGAGATACAATACTCTTTACAAACTCGATAAAAATCAGATGAATGCCATTGGAGATGCATTCAACACTATACTCAGCGTAACAGACTTAAACAAGTAATATCATGGCAAACAAGAAAGATGTTCCGGCAATAGAGAACCCGTTAGCAAACATGGGACTCGACGAAATAGTAAGAGAGATTACTAACAGCGAAGAAGAGGACAAGAAACAGAATAAAGAAGGTGCTACAAAAACAAGAAGAAGCAAAGCTGCTACTAAAAAGACTTTTGAAACCAATCTTGAGAAGTATATCGGCATAAGCGAACAGGGTGCAGCTATATGGTTGCCGAAGGAGGTTAAAAAGAAACTTGAAATTATCCGCGCCAACTCTGACCGTAATATACCTCTTCGTTCTCTGGCTGCTGCCATAATCATGTCATACATAGAGGAAAACGAGGACCTTATGAACACCCTTTAATATTTTTTATATTTATGATCTTGCAAAGACAACAGTTATGTCCTTGCATATATTTATAGTACGATGATGACACACTATCGTACTATATATTTTTATACCAATGTATTAAATAGAAAAATTAGAAATTCAAGCATTGCTTGGATATACGATTCGTTTTCCGTGTTAGCAAATCACACACATCTCCTTACATTAACGCACCTTTTCATCTCAAATACATACCAAAGTGCAATTATAATCCTTTTTTATTTGGCATCAATTGATAATATATATATATTTGCACAAAACATATATAAAACTACAGTACTCATGAAAACTATTAAATCTTTATGCATTTTAGCAGCTTTTGCTATGCTTCCATTAACAAGCACCTATGCTCAAAAAGCTAATGTAAAAAAAACGTACTCTAAGATTGTTCTTCCACGGGACCTTAATCTTGAAAAAGTAAAAGTAAATGAAAGTGTTTCACTGTATGCTCCTAAGATGGCAGCAAAATCCACCGCTAGTGCAGAAGTAAGCTTTACAGTTAAAAGTCTTTCTCAGAAAGGTATAACACCTTCTCAAATATCTGTATATAATAAAGACTTCAAATATGTCGATTACATGAATGGAAACGACGAGAAAAAAATAACAGTTCCGGAAGGAACGTATGACATGTTTATATCATACTCTGGAAAAACAACATACTATGTATTCAAAGAAGATATTACAGTTAAAGATGGTGAAGTCTACATCTTTAATCAAGAAGATGCGAAAAATGATATTACGTTTAAATTCTATGACGAAAATAACAAAGAACTTTTCATGGACATCTACGACGGCAGCAAACTTGTAGAAAAAGGTACAGCTGAAAGTATGTCAAAGGTAACATCATTTATGCATAAAGATTATGGAATGACAGGCATGATTATAAGCCTCGGTTACATGCCTATGAATTACCAAATGGAATTTTTTGTCAACGATCTTAGCAATGACTATATTGTAGCACACGGAACAAACATAAATGCAAATGGTACTACATATACATATAAATACGGTTGCACAAAAATTGAACCCGGTATGAGACAAAATTTCAATGGCGACGACCTAGTTAAGTGTGTTACAACTGTAAATGTAAACGATCTTATGAACGGTGATCCAAATGCATTGGTTCCTGGATATAATTTTACACTTCTTTACGACGGTCTATCAATAGCAGGCGAAAAAGGTTTTGCTTTAAAGGGGACTTCTCAGGATAAGAAGGTTACAAATTTTATGTACTGTCCTGAATCAGATGTAAATTCATCAGATAAGGTTAACGTTATATTTGCCCCTATCCTATCTAACTATTATGAAGTTGTAGAAGATGAATATGGTAAATACACCAACTATTATGGCACAATATGCTGTGCTATGTTAGGTGATAAAAATGGTATAAAATATATCAATGCAGGTGCCGACATTGACTGGGGCGGATTTAATGTTCCCGAAGGACTTGTCGATACAAAATATTACCCAGGTCACCCTGAATTTTCTTTTGAAAGTGCCGATGGAACAATGACATTCGGAAACAATTGTCCTGTAACATCTTTCCGTGCACTTAGATATGATAACAATGGCTATGTTGAAGGTTGGGACACACATTTCTTCACAGGTCGTTATGGTGAATTATATGAAGGCGAAGCCTACGTGGCTGATTTTTACGAAGAAATTGAAAGCGATGGTACAACAAAAACAACGATCAATACCCCACTCATAAAAGTTGACGGTCTAGAAGGATATAACAAAACAGAAGTTCACTTCGATCTTAACAAACCAGACTTTTCAGCTCCTACAATACAAATGCTTACTTTCAAGAATGAAGCTGGTGAGATTACAGACCGCCTTGACAAGTGTGAAGGTTCAAAACTTATCATGACAGGTGGCGACTTTAAATATCACATGAATTATGAAACATACATTGGCTACTTTACATGTGACGATGCAACAGTCGAAATTTCATATTCACCTTATGGGCAGAACTTATGGAAGAATATAGCCATAAATGAAATTCCTGAAAAGAAATTCATGCCTTACTTTGGTAATTTCTATGAAGCAGCATTGGACAACATCGAATGTACAGAAAACAATCAGTGGTTTGATCTTAAGATTGTCATAAAGGATGAAACTGGTAATTACCAATCACAGATAGTCAGCCCTGCATTTAAGATTATTTCAAACGTAGAAACAGGCATAACAGACATTGAGAAAAACAAGTCAGAACTGACATACAATGCAGGCATGATTAAATATACAGGTATTGCAAAATTCGAAGTACGCACACTTGCAGGTGCAGTAATTAGAACTGCCAATGGTAGTGAAATCTCTGTAAAGAATCTCCCTGCTGGAGCATATATCGTAATAGCCAAAACATCTGCTGATGGGACACTCACAAAGAAAATATTAATAGAATAAACATATATTCAATAATGGAATGCCGTATGCCACTTAATGCATACGGCATTTTCTGTATTTTAATCTATCATTATAAAAACGAGCTTTTTGCTAAATGCACTAATTACTATTTTTGCATATAAACAAAAAAATACACGTTTGTTATCTAACATGGATACATTAGGATACCTAACAAATAAAAATAAAGTCTTCAAAAGACAATATGAAAACAATAACAAATTGTATTTTTAATAGAATATTCATTAGATTGTCCAATTCCTTCACACATTTAAGCTTAATGCAAGCTAATATTTTATACTTTATTCTTAAATAAGATCCTCTACAGTAAATAAGAATTGGGATTTATACAAGAACGCTATACAATAAGAAAAATTTACTTTTCCCTATATATATTTAGTTCCGGTACAATAATGAAAATACGACAATAAATTTTGTGTATAACCAAAGATGTACAACAATTCTGTAAAATTGATATGCAAAAATATTGAAATAAGTCTGATACAATTTTCAAAATGCACATAAAAAGAGTATAAATTTAACATATTTCCCGAAATAGCCATACAGTTTGTTATATAATAATTTAAAATCTTTTCTTGCAAATGTATCAAAACTTTTATGCTCTAAAGAAGTACACCCTTTAGAATCATGATTGTAATTTTAGGTTCTATAATATAAACAATAATAAAAAGAGAGCTGACACTATCAAAATTTTAAGTTCTTTCATAATTCCTTATTTTAAGACTGATCATCTTAATTACTATATCTTTATTCATATGCCACATAATTTAAATAGATATATTTAATTATCTAGAAAATAACCCTAATGATAATACATTATGGAACACGGGGCTGACAAGCAATAAAAAACATGCCGCAGACTGCAATTGTTATCAGCAGTCTGCGGCATTCGCATGAACTTAAGTTCTTATATATTGTGAGTTAGTTAACTACTTTATTAAGCGAACCTGCTTCTTCATCATAGGTTTACCGTTTACATTCTTAACAGACTTAAAGTCCTTACGCTGAGCAATAACATTGTTAATCATTGTCTTAGCTTTGCCATTAACAGGAGCACCTGTTGTAAATTCTTTCTTAGTAAGCGGACCCCATTCACCGTTGGCATTCTTACCCATAGAGTAAGCACAGTATTCAGTGTTAGGTTCTACGTTCCATTTAACATCGTCTACACCGAAGATATCCCAGTAAGGATCTTCCATACCAGCAGGATAATCAGGATTCTTCTCATTCTTCATATATTCTACGACCTTCTCTTCTGTCCATGTACCGTCTAACAGAGCAGACTTCATAATTATCATGTCGCGGTGAGCAGCTGTCTGGTCGTTAGGTGTGTAAATAACCTGCTGATAGTAATGTACTACACCATCCTGGTCGGTCTCATGACCAAATTCGCCAATAGTGATTGTCATCTCAGCAACACCTTCACCACCCATCTTCTTAGTTGAAACGTTAGCAACGACAGATTCTCCGATAATGTCCGAAGCATCGCACGGAATGATATAAATTTCATAATCTGTACCAGGAGCGAGCTGTTTCCAAGTCTGAGTCTTTTCTATGTAATAAGGTTCACCGCTGAAACCCTTAACCATATCTTCAAGAGTTGCAAAACCAAACATTGGTCCCCATGTCTTAAACTGTTCCTGTGCCTCGCCAGCCTTGAACAGGCAGGTATAGAAATGGTCGCAATCTGCATTAGGTGTAATAGTGAGAGTCAGTTCGTACTGTGTAGCATTGTCTAAAGTCCATGTTACAGAAGGATTTCCCTCTGGTTTCTGTGCTGGAACTTTGAATTCTGCTTTTGAAGACTCACATGCGATACCAAATTTATCATAACCCATAGCAAGAATAGTATATTCGCCACCAGGTGTAAGAGCACCAAAGCCTGAAATCTGACCATGATCAAAGTCATCAAAATACAGTTCTGTAGGATTATTTGCAAAGAAAGCTGCTACTGTAGCATCATCTGCATAAGCATCAGACTGTACTTTAGGAAGAATTATAAATCTAAAGGTGTGACAATCTTTAGTTTTCTTGAAAGATGCTGTAATAACAGGATTTTCGGGATCATCGTTATTAAACTCGTGTATTGTTACTGCTACATTAACAGGACCTTCGATTCTGTCGAAATACATACTATCTATTCTCTCAACAAGGAAACCCTTGAACTGCTGGTTTTTCTCCACTACCAGAAGACGGTTAGGATTGCTCTGAGCAAATGCTAACACTGCAAAGAAAGAAAGGACTATTGATGATATAAACTTTTTCATAACTTAAAACTTGCTAAATTTAAATGATTTGTTGTTAACTCTTAAAATGTATACACCCTCTGAAAGTTCATCAGTGCTAACTGACGTGTCGACTGCAGATGTTCTACCAAATATCTGACGTCCTGAGATATCGAACAATCTTATGTGTACTTTATCTGTTATGCCGCTGATGTTAATCTGCGAACCGCTGCGGCTGATTACAATCTCGCCCGTACCATCTTCGGCATTGATGTTTCCGATACCTGTCTCTATACCGCTGAACTTTATGCTTTTCACGTCATCGTATGCAAATGTGTCATCTGCCTGCATACCATCATTGTACATCATAGTAAAGTATGTATCCTGAAATGTAACCTTGCGGACATTGTCTATAGGTATCTCTACCGGTGAACCTCCTGCATGGTTATATATCACAAGCTTTGTTTCTTCCTGCTGTGCCGACGAAGGCATTGCAGCAAAGAGAGCAGCCAGAACACCAAATAACCTTACTTTAATTGGTAAATGTTTCATAATTGGTTAATTTTATTAGTATTAGTACGGCAAATATAACGAGTTTGTTTACAAGTTGCAAACATTTTAAAGTATTTAATTGCAAAAATACTTATTTTTTAATGTTTAGACACCAATTTGTCAAAAGCTTTCGCTTCTATCATTACTTAATAGAAGTAAATAATTCAATGGTAAGGAAATGTATGTAAATAAATTAAGAAAGAGGAAAAATGAGCAGGAAAAGAATGTTTATTATGAAATCTACTTATGGAATTTAGATTTCACTTACAGAAAACAATTTTAGTTTTATATGTTTGAATTTATTGTGGAATGTGCAACCAGAACTATATATAAACAACTATACAGAAATCAGCCAAACATTAAATTTAAAAAGGGATAAAGTATTGTTTAACATGTTTTTTACTAACACCCAACTCTTTATTTTATATAAAATATCCCGAATCCTAAAAAAGAATCCGGGATATTAGATTTATACATCAACTAAAAGCTAACCTTTGTGTTGATTGTCTTTTCACCAGCCTTAGCACTAATAACGTATGTACCGTGAAGTATTCCAAGTGAAAGGACATTTGCATTACGTACTTCGGCAACAGCCTTACCATCAAGATCGTAAACCACAATTGAGTCACAGACTTGAGACATCTTCAGTTTACCATCGAATATATCGAAGTTAAGTCCGTCGGCTGTCACACCCATGATACCTGTCTGATCGCCATCAAGATACTGGAACATTGTGAACGGAGTTGCAGGCAATGAACCAATCTTATCAGGATCAGGATAGTCTAAATATTTACTTGCGAACTTACATGTGCGCTGACAAACATCTTCTCCTTCACTATAAAGATTATGCTGATGGAACATAGGTGATTTTTCGTCTGTGAAGTAATCTTCATCCCACATTGACTCATACATAAATACAAGGTTACCACCTTCATAGTAATAAGGTTCGTCGAACTTGATTACGAGTCTCTTATCCTTCTCTATACCACCGAATTCAATATTACCTTCGTAAAGAGGCATCCAGTTTGGATCATCATGGTCGTAAGCCATAACAAGAAGGTTTTCTGCATCCCATTCAAAGTATGTCTTTTCTGAAGCCATTGCAGAAATCTTGACTGGCTTTGTAACAGGATCTTCATTCTGACAGTCATATACAAATAGAACACCAGTGATAGTAATATTCTTCTTTGCAATTTCTTTATCAAGATAAATACTCTGTATCATACTGTAAGCTACTGAAAAATTGAAAGGCATTGCCCAACCGCAGTTATGTGCCAGACCATCTTTGTAGTAAGCATCGTCCGTATTTACAGAAATCCAATTAGCTGAACCTTCTGGTGCTATTTCTACATGAATTGATTCTTTCCATTTGTTGTCCGCAGGATATGTATCACCCTCAAGCTCTACCTTTGCAGATACTGATATATCACCGACCTCTGAAGGTGTCCATTCTACTGTTACGACTTTCTTCTCTTCGGGATTAATTGAAACTCCATCAGCAGTTCCAAGGACAGCACCTGTTTCTGCATCAATCAGATGTACCTTATATTTGTTTATAGCAGCTGAACCTTCGTTCATTACTTCAACGCTGTATGCCGATGCAGAGCCTTGAACAGCCGCAATACTACCCTTAAAGTCTGTAATGCTGAGATCGGTTGCGCTATACTCCCTGATACATACGTCCTGAAGATAGATGATACTGCTTTCAGGATCTGAGTAAGCGTGGAATGCTAAATGTCCCTTACCTGGTTTTGCTGAGAATACCTGCTTTGCATAAAGATATGTTTTAGCTGGCGTATGGAAGTCTACAAGGTCAAGTATCTTGCCTTCTTTCTGGAATGCAGCAGCCGTAGGCTCCTGCGCATAGTAAATATCCATCTTTTCAGGTAAAGGTGTAAAGTCAAAAGCATTAACCCAGTTGGCTGTCCAATACTTGAAACGTATCTGATATTCTTTGCCTTCTTCGAAATAGAATTCAGGAGATACCAGATAGTCGTCAGCTGCACTTGTAGAAAATTCATAACATGTTACATCGAAATAATTATCGAACTTCCATGATGTGTAGTCGTTATTGTTATCGATTACTGTCCACTTGTTGAACTCTTCGACTGTATTAAGAGATGAGAAGAATGGTATTGACAGAGAAGGACCAAATGATGTTACGTCTGACTTAACTGTAGAACCTACACCATCTTTGTTCTTTGCTGTTATCTCATAGTAATAGCCTTCAAACTTTGAGACTTCGTCTTCTACCTTACATTCCGTAATATCTGTAGCAAGCTTCACATTACCAGGGAAACGAACTACATCGTACTTCAATGATGTCTTATCTATCCAACCACCATTCACACCTGCATAAGGAGCACTCCATGTAACTGTTGCCTTACAGCCATCTGTCTTAATCTTAATACCTGTAACGCCACCGGGAACGTCATGACCCACAAAGGCCTTTACTTCTTTGTATACACCGTCACCTTCTGCATTTACGGGCTGTATTCTATAGATGTGAACGCCTGAAGGTACGTCTGTATCCTCGCATGTCTGTACCTGTCCTACACCAGCGGCATCTACTGTCTTTACAACCTGTCCGTCACGAATGATATTAACCTTTGTGAGGTCGGTCAGTGGATTGAGATAGAAATCCTTTGAAGGATTTGTCCATGAGAATGTAATTTTGTTACCACCGGCATCAGCTGCCTTTGCACTAAGATTGCGCACATAAGAAGGTGCTTTCTCTTTTACATCCTGAAATGGCATTGCAAGTGCTACTGCCTGAGCAGGCATATAGAAATCATGACGATTCTTTATTACACCTTTATTTATATCTACTTCACTAAAGAATGACTTGTCATCCATTGTCTGTCCGAACCACCATAATCTGTGATTAACCTTATCGAACTCCATAGACTGTGCATAACCTATATTTATGCCAAAGCCACTATTTTTGTTTATAGGGGTCATCTTTCCATTACCATCGAGAAGTTCCTGTGCTGAAAATTTTGCAAGGTAACTGTTAGAAGACTGACGGTCGGGAATAATTCCATATACCTCTCCCTTGTCAGCTGCAATAACGAAAATAGGCGTACTAACTGTAGCTACGACCTTCATCTCAAGTTTCGGATCGGCAGGGTCAATAACAATAATATTTGATCCAATTATTGAACCGTCATTTTTATCATACAACATTTCTACTGCAAAGATTCTCTTTGTCACAGGATCGTATGTCATATCATTAAGAGCTGTCATCGTTCCATAAGGTGCATCTACAGTCTTTTCATAAATACCCGTCTTAGGATCAATATAACCGAAAGAAAGAGGAATAAGGGTATTACTTCCATAATACCTATAACAATATGCAAAAATCTTGTCGCCTACAAAAGTTGAACTGAAGAATCCGTATGATTCAGCAGGAATCTGTTCGTAATTGGCCTGCATTCTATAATCTTCAGGATCATCTGTGGTAAAGTTTACAAATGCGTTTGTCTTGTAACGATAGTCGAACACCATGAATGCATAGGCATTTGCATGATCATCATTTGCATTGAACAGACAGTCGTTTGTAAACTCTGACTTAACATCAATTGCTTTAATAATGTTTGGAGACGTAACTGCGCTGGTGCGCGGAAGAATCTCATAGTGACTCGGATTAAAACGCTGAGCTTTTGGAACTGCCGTATGCTGAGCCACTGCACCAAACGACATGAAAGTTGCTGCGATTGTTAATAGAAAATTTTTCATTGTAAAAAAAGGTTTTAAACATTACAAGTGTTTTATAGTCTAAATTATCGGTCTAAAAATAGACTTTTATTTCAGTTAGTTATTTTTCACAGGCGAATATAACATTTTTTCCATTCCATTACAAGGAAAAACTAATATTTGTTTTAATTATAACATAAAATCTAACATTTATTCATTTATAAATTAACATATAAGCAAGATTCGTACAGCAAAATAATTTTATATTATAAAATCATTTTTGTTATGCTTTATATTTTATTCTATATTTATGAATGTCTATAAAATTGAACTGACATCTAAATTTAAAGTAACGAGAAAATGCATAAACAGATATAAAAATAAGATAATTAGAAAAAGATTCTAAAATATTGAATACACCCTTGAAAGTCTGGCACATAACTTTCAAGGGTGCATTTCACATTATTTATTCAAGTTATCGAAAAACACGTAATCAGAACTGCAAGTATATAAACGGCTGAACGTCACTCGACTTTACCTGAATGACTAACAATATTATTATTATGAGATACAGTGCCTGGAGTGCAAAGGGCGAACGACTGATAAGGTTGCCTGTTCCGACGTTCCACTTCTCAGGCAGGTAATGGAGCACGTAACCTAATACTATCAGAGTGACCACTACGGGATAACCTGTGACAAACTGCATGAAGAATTCAGGATGAAACTCACAGAATATCTTGCCAAGCATAGTCATGGACGACTGAAACGTAGGGTTGGCAAAGAAAAGCCATGCAAAGCATACAAGATGGAAGGTGAGAAACACTGCACCTATCTTACGTATACCATGCGACTCGTAATGTTTGTCGTGTCCTAACAGTTCGCGGAACTTCTTATGTATGCACAGGGCTATACCGTGCATTCCACCCCACACTACGAAGTTAAGTGATGCACCATGCCACAGTCCGCCAAGCAGCATAGTAAGAAAGAGGTTGACGTACATTCTTACCTTTCCTTTTCTGTTGCCGCCAAGGGAGATGTAAAGGTAATCCCGTAACCATGACGAGAGTGATATATGCCAGCGTCGCCAAAACTCCGTGATGCTCTGACTCTTATATGGTGAGCGGAAGTTGGCAGGAATACTGAATCCCAGCCACATAGCAATTCCAATAGCCATATCGCTGTAACCTGAAAAGTCACAATAGAGTTTCAGAGTATATCCGTACACGCCGAATAGGTTTTCTATTCCGGTGTAAAGCTCTGGCGCATCGAATATTCGGTTTACGAAGTTTACTCCTATATAGTCGGATATTACAGCTTTCTTAAACAGTCCCATGATAATGAACCACAGTCCTGTACCGAACATCTCGCGTGTTACTACAACGGGACGATGTACCTGCGGCAGGAAATCGCGTGCCCTTAATATCGGTCCGGCAAGTATCGTGGGGAAGAACGATACGAAGAAGGCAAAGTCAATGATGCTGTGCGTTGCTTTCATCTTACCGCGATACACATCTATGATGTAGTTCATCGACTGGAACGTGAAGAATGATATTCCTGCAGGAAGGAAGATGTCAAGAGGCTTGAATTCCTCGCCAAAGAATGGGAGTATCTCTGAAAGGGCAAAATTGGTGTACTTGAAGTATGCCAGCTGTCCTAACATGAAGACTACGGTTACGAACACCATAGCCCAGCGGGCAGCAGCCGACCTAAATCTTTCTATGGCGATGGCTGCAAAGTAGTTTACTATCGTTACGACGGAAAGAAGGACACAATATTCTCCTGCATTCTTATAATAGAAATAATATGAGAAGGCTGTAAGATAGATGAGCCGCACTGCCGTGGCACGCTTACCTGAGAGAAGGGTATAGAATGCCAGAAATGCTAAGAAGAGCAGCAGAAAGAGTCCGGTATTGAAGAGCAGGGGCTGTGACGGATCGTACGAGAGCTGCTCAACAACACGTGATAAATCAATGTTCCACATAAGTCTCGATTATCTTAGATGACTTGTCGTTGAAATCCTGTTCGTAATAATATTCATTGTATGCCTTGACGAATGCTTCGCCAAACATACGGGCATGAAAGGCATAGCCTTCGGGATAATAATGTATCTTATCTCTGCGCATCATGTTATGTTTCTGCCAGTTGCGTACTGCCATGCTGCCTCCGGCAATGGTGTTCAGATCCCAAACGGGGATATTCTGTTCTGCCGCGTACTTACAAATGAGAGCAGCACAACGTGGTGTCATAGGATTGGGATTGCTTCGGGTTCGATAGCGGCGATAACGCTTGCCATCTCTGCCACGCACGTAGTATCTTGTACGTCTTGTGAGATAGTCACCAGGAGGTGTGGTAAGCAGTATGGTGGCTCCGGGACATAACTTGCGCACATTATCAACTGCGGCTGAAAGTGCAGTGCGGTGCTCTGCTTCTCTGTATCCCATGCCATGACATTCGTTGGTTCCGAAACTCATTATCACAAGGTCGGCATTCTTTGCAGCAATGCTTCTCTGTCGTTCGGGGGTAAGGAAATTGAGTGCCGTGGCTCCGTTCTTTGCTATATACGAATAATTTATTCCCACTCCTGCTGTGTCGGCTGATGCCATTCCGAAGGCATCAGCAAGATACTGCTTTATCTCCATCGGAAAACTCTTTCCTGCTACATGCGAATCGCCTATATGTAATACCCTGAGCGGACGATTGCTGTAACACAGGGTGTCGAAAACTCTATACAACTGCTGGTATCTTGTTATTGTGTCAGGACTTGAATGTACAAATGTATGGAGCTTAGTATCGCATGAGTTCTTGGGCACGATGGGATGCCAGCGGAGTGTATCAAGCGAAACAGCAGCATCTGAGTGTGATGCGAAGGTGTTAATGCTCAGCGACATAATAAGCGAGACTATTATTATGACACCTGCAATTGTTTGTGTCTTCATCTTATTTTTTATATTCATTCTGTCAGTTATTATTTTTAATGTATGTGTCGTAGCCGTAAACAAGCGACTTATAGAACAGTTCTGCAAGAGTTCTGCCTCCTTCCCGTGTGATATGGGTATAGTCAAGACGTGCTCCCTTGGGCTTGGTCTGGGTCATCTTAACGATACTGCCCTCACCTCCCATTGCTTCATAGAGATTCCAGAAAGCTATGCCGTTCTGTGATGCTGCAAGCTGCTGGTAACTTATCAGGGCTTTTACGCCTGGCATCGTGTGAAGTTCTCCGTCTACTCGATCTTCACGGTCGCTTGTACCTACTATCAAGAAACTTGCATGGGGGTATGCCTGCTTGAGGACCGTTATTGTATGCTTCAGTTTCTTGATGTAGTAATCGTATTTCAGAAGATCCTTTGATGCTACGTTGAGTCCGAAATGAAGTACTATGAGGTCGTAGGCACGGGCATCACTTATCTCTTGCCACTGTGACTGTGGTATCTTGGTAAGCGTAACTCCGCTTGAACCTCGGAAGGAGAAGTTATCGAGTGTTATTCCATTACGACCTTCGAGCGATGTTCCGAAACAAGTTACGGTACTGTCACCAGATACATCCCATCTTATCTTCTTCATGTCATAATCGCATCTGACTCGTTCTATAGTGCCGTCGCCTTTTGTGGTGAAGGTGAGCACGGAGTCTTTGTTCATACATGCCCTGACAGTAAGGGGATGGTTTGAACGGAGATAGATTGTAGCTGTCTCGAAGTGGTCGAGATGTTTATAGTGGGTGGTTGCACCGAACGATGCGTAGGCACTGCCATAGGGCATGGCATAACGCTGTGTAGGACCGAGACGGTGGCGTTCGCATGAATCGCGCATCTGTGAACTGCGTACGTCCCAGCCTGACGAATGTGTGGGGAGTGAGACACGGAAACCTGCAAACGGCGAAGCTATGTCGGCAAAGCCTACTCCGTTACCACCAAACTTTTCCTGAAGCATTGCCCTAAGGTCAGCTGTATAGATGTCGCCTTCAATGAACGAATCGCCAAAATATGCTATGCGCACAGGACGATCCATGTTCTCGCGGTTACGCAGTGCTTCGTAAAAATGTTTCATTCCGAACTGTGTGCTGTCGGAATAATCTTCTATCGGGGTTATTCCAGCTGGTACGGTGTCTTTCTTTATTTCTTTCTTTATGGGTTTCTTTACCTTGGGAAGTTCTGCAAGTATCTTGCTGAGTGAGTCTTCTTGTGCTGACTCGCAGACGTCGGAAAGAAGATTTACCGGTTTCACCTCATATCCGCCGATTTTTGAGGGGACATAGCGGCCAAATGCTATGAGTATTCCTACTGCCATGAGGAGCAGCAGGAATGGACGTCTGTTATGGTTATTCATCGTTTGCTGTTACTTTTTACCTTATATCTTATTAGTCTTATCGTATAAAACGAGGCGCATAATATACAATCTGCCTGATTATATGACTAAAACGCCTATGTTTCAACGAGTTTGCAAAATTATAAAAAATATAAGTAATAGGACAATTTGTAACAGACAAACTTACTATTTGCTACTTTCTTAGTATTCCGCTGTCGTTATCTTTAAGATTTATCGTCTTACGGGCTGCTTTGTACTTACGTCCGCTGCCGAAACGATAGGACACATTAAGACTGACGGCGTTGGTATCGAACGAGCTGCGAAGAACGCTGTGTTTCTGAAGGTTACGATTAAGTATTTCTGACTCAAACAGTCGGCGTGATGACATGAACGGCTGACTGAATTTTAATGAGAGGTTCAGGTTTTTATGTACATATGATGCCTGGATATTGGCTGCACCTGCATTATATCCTTTTGTTTCGCCTTCAAGAAAGCGCGAACCTGCATCAATATATGCCGACAGTGAGAAGCGTCCTAAATAAGCATTTATGCTGGCACTGCCAAAATAGGATGTGTAGCAGTGTGTATAGTCGTCACCGAAATTAAAGCAGCGGAAAAGTCCTCCATATGCTGACGCCGTAAGTTTATCGGGGACAATCCAGTAATTTACATATGTCATGGCATTTAACGCTTCTATCTTGTCCTGGTTGCGCTGGGTGTAGATAAACTTATTATCAGGAGTGCGTTCGTAATGTGCCATGTTGGGATGCACACATATCTTGAAAAACACATCGGCAAACGTCTGCAATCGTTCCGTATTGTACGACAGACGCATGATATTGCTTATGTCACTGCTGGGTCTCAGACTTGGGTTTCCTAATGTCCACTCCATTGAGTTGTCACGTATCACTGCATCGCCTTTCATTGCTATCCTCGACACACGGTCGAGTGATTCTAATTCGTACCTGAGCTGAAGCTGCGGGGTGAAGTCGTAAGATAGTGACAGCTGTGGATTGAAAAACCAGTTATTGTACTTATACTTACCCTGACGGTTGTCTACATATGCGGCACGTATGCCTGCCAAGTAATTCAGTTTTCCTAAATGACCGCGTAATTCGGTGAACAGATGAATACGGCTGTCATGCATGGCATTTACAGCGGACATGCTGCCTGTGTATTCATTGTCTGTATACTTCTGCCTGATGTTTACACCAGCTGACAGGGTAAATGGTTTTAGACGGTTTTCGTATATCATCTCGCTAAGAAGAGAATATGTACGACCGTTGGTGAAATACTGATACAGACCACCTTCTTCATTACTGCTGAAACTCTTGGTCGACATGTATGTACCGACGGCATTCATCGTGATGCTCTGCTTAGGTGTTATCTGACGCGAATAATATATGTCGAGCACTGGACTGATTACGTTGTTCCTTTCAACAGAACGTGATATATACTGACTGATTCCGTCTTTTATGTCGGTATTTACATAGTCGTGTGGCGAATTGGTGAATGCTGCTGACAGTGCTGCCTGAAACACGTTCTTACCAGAATCGGCATAGTTGTATTTCAGTTTTACGTCATTATCAAAAGAACGACGGCGTTTCTCTATATCACGACGGATTATAGTATATATGCTTCCATCGGAAAGATGGTAATCGGCTGTCTCGCTACGACGCATCTTATCATTATCCATGAATCCGAAATCGTAAGTAAGGGAGAGTTCGCTGCCCCCTCTGTTCCATTTCCCATAGGTCATATAACTGCCGTGCTTCCGGTTTATTCCCTGGTTTATATCGAAACCTGCTGTATAACCCGTGTCTTTACGATGGGTAATGATGTCTAAGACGTATGCTGTCTCACTGCCATAACGCACACCGGGATTGTCAATGAAACGTATACGGAAAATTTGCTTAGGATCAAGTGACTTCATGTCGGCATCGTCGGCTATTATTCCGTTAATGCGTATCTGGACACTACCACGGCCATCAACTGCCGAAACGAAATTGTCATCGACACGTATGTTCGGAAGTGACAATCGTTGCAATACTCCGTAGGCATTACCTGAGGATTTGAGCTGACCTTCGGTGGGATATATCATCATTCCGTCATCCTTGGTAACTACACGACGACCTTTTACCACTACCTGTCCGAGACTTACCTGCTGGTCATCGTTCTGGGCATAAAGATTCTGCGACACTAAAGATATAAGTGCCGATATAATAAGGATGTGTGAAAAATGTTTTTCTTTAAAGTTCATTTGCTGCTGTTTTGTTGTTCGACAGCAAATGTAACTACGTATTTCTGATTATCCGCAGAATAATGACTGACATCTGTCTGACATTATTCTGACAAACTGGTATCTATTTGATATTCAATGTATATCCCTTACTGCGATCGGATGTTATGACAAGCTGTGTATTGTCTTCTATAATGGGTTTTATCCTTCGTATCAGCGTGTAAAGTGTATCGTTCGCATCATCTTTCTTAGGCCACAGGGCAGTGCATATTTCTTCTTTGCTGAGCGAATGGGACGGTGAACTGAGAAACATCTTCATAAGTTGTTCCTGCATTGGCGTAAAACGAACGGGAGTATTGTCGTATGTATAAAAACAATCATCGGCAGATGACAATACAAGTCCTCCGTACCTTATGCAGCTGTCATCGTCTTCTCTCTTTCTGCGTATATAGATCATTGATGCCGCAAACCATATAACTGCCATCAGAAAGAGTGCCGAGGATGTACGCTGGTCGGAGAGTCTGAAGATTGCTGCCGACGAGAGACGTGCGTATCCTCTCAATGCTATGGTTTCTCCGTAACATGCTTTTTCTAATATCATGGTATCGCTGCAAACGATTCCGGCATGTGTGTTCTGTTCTTTGTAATCTGAATCCACAACATCAAAGGTTAGATATACTTTTTGTCTGAGATTCTCGTTCTTGATGTTTTTACAGAAACGACTGTCTGCAACGGCAAACAATACATTACCATCGGAATAACGTTTCATGTGTCGGTATGCCCTGATGGTATCGGGTGTTATTATGTCAGCCGTCCTGTCACGGACCGTGAGCTTCAGTGCATTGTTAAGTTCTGATGCTATAAGGTCTTTTTCAACACAATAACCATGATGTCCTGCAAAGAGTGATGACATCATGAGCAACAGGAATATGCCTGCTGAAAATAACTTTGTGTATAACATACGCTGACTTGTTTTCATTGTTTACGGCTATAAAAAGGAATACGGCAGTGACCTTATATACCATAGTCACTGCCGTAAGAGATTATTCATTTATTTAAGGAGTTCTTCCATTTCTTTCTGCATTGCTGCTGCCTTCTGTGCTGCTGCTTCTGCAAAGTGCTCGTCGTTGCCTGCATAAATAATACCACGTGAGCTATTAACGAGGAGCTCACAGTCTTCTGTCATTCCGTACTTGCATACTTCCTGAAGACTTCCGCCCTGTGCACCTACGCCGGGAACGAGGAGGAAGTGATGTGGTACAATCTTACGGATGTCTTCGAACATACGTCCCTGTGTTGCACCTACTACGTACATCATGTTTTCGTCGCTGCCCCACTCTTTTGATGTCTTCAGAACCTTCTCAAACAGACGTTCACCATCCTTTGATTCTGTGAACTGGAAGTTCTGTGAGCCTTTGTTACTTGTGAGTGCGAGTACTATAACCCACTTACCGGGATATTCGAGGAACGGACCTACACTGTCTTCGCCCATATAAGGTGCCACCGTGAGTGCGTCGATGTCTGACTCTTCAAAGAACGAACGTGCATACATTGCTGATGTATTGCCGATGTCACCACGCTTTGCATCTGCAATGATGAAATGACGTGGATAGTTCTCACGAATGTACTTAATAGTCTTATCGTATGAAATGAGTCCGCTGATACCCTGTGCCTCATAGAATGCCAGATTGGGCTTATATGCAACACAGTACTGGGCTGTAGCGTCGATTATTGCCTTATTAAACTCAAAGATAGGATCGTCCTTATCAATAAGATGATACGGGAACTTCTTGATATCGGGGTCGAGACCTACGCAGAGGAACGACTTGCGTTCTTTTATGAATGATATTAATTCTTGTTTGTTCATTATAGTAATTGTTTATTGGTTATATAAAAATGGGAACAACGCCAGAGGCGAAGTCCCCATAATATTTAGAGTTCACTTTCTTTCAGACGTTCAGCATTCTCGGCGACTGTAAGTGCGTCGATCATTTCCTGAATATTACCGCCTAAGAATCCCTGAAGGTCATGACTTGTGTATCCGATACGATGGTCAGTAACACGTCCCTGAGGGAAGTTGTATGTACGAATCTTAGCAGAACGGTCGCCAGAAGAAACAAGTGTCTTACGGCGTGATGCTATATCGTCCATATATTTCTGATGTTCACGGTCATAGATAAATGTACGCAGACGTGAGAGAGCACGTTCCTTGTTCTTCGGCTGGTCACGTGTCTCAGTACATTCGATAAGGATTTCTTCTGTCTCGCCTGTATTAGGGTTCTTCCACGGATAACGCAGACGAACACCAGACTCTACCTTATTTACGTTCTGACCACCGGCACCGCCGCTTCGGAATGTATCCCATTTAATATCACCTTCATTGATATTTACCTCAAACTTATCAGCTTCAGGGAGAACAGCCACTGTAGCAGCACTTGTGTGCATACGTCCCTGTGTCTCTGTGGCAGGAACACGCTGTACACGATGTACACCCGATTCGTATTTAAGAACTCCGTAAACAGAATCGCCACTGACAGCGAAACATATTTCCTTGAAACCGCCTACAGCTCCTTCGCTTACGCTGGTGACAGAGAGATTCCATCCTTTAGAGTCGCAGAAACGCTTGTACATATTAAAGAGATCTCCTGCAAAAAGAGCAGCCTCATCTCCACCTGTTCCGGCACGTATTTCCATCTGAACATCCTTTGCATCTTCAGGATCTTTGGGTACGAGTGCAATCTTTATGCTTTCTTCAAGTTTTGGCTGTATCTCTTCATTCTCTGACAATTCCATTTTTGCCATCTCTCTCAAATCTTTATCGTCAGATTCAAGAAGAATTGTCTTTGCCTCATCTATAGACTCTATACAAGCAATATACTGCTTGCGGATTTTCATCAAATCGCCTAAGTCTTTATATTCTTTCGTTAATTTTACATACCTAGCCTGGTCGGCAATTACTGAAGGGTCGGTTATCAATGTAGATACTTCTTCGTAACGTGCACACAGACCGTTAAGCTTTTCCAATATACTGTTGTTTGCCGGCATATTATATTTTATTGTTTTATTTTCTGAATTTCTTTATTCGTAGTCGAATGTTCCGTACTCGCTCTTTATTGTCAGACTGCGCTTACCTTCTTCGATATGTCCAATGACCTGTGCATCGATATTGAAACTCTTGCTTACTGCGATGATGTCGTCGGCAAGACTCTTGTCTACATAGATTTCCATACGGTGCCCCATGTTGAACACCTTGTACATCTCGCTCCATTCAGTACCGCTGTTCTTCTGAATAAGACGGAACAATGGGGGAATCGGGAACATATTGTCCTTTATTACTCGACAGTTATCACCTACGAAATGCAGAACCTTTGTCTGTGCTCCGCCTGTGCAGTGTACCATTCCGTGGATGTCCTTGCGATAAAGGTCAAGAATCTTCTTTATTACAGGTGCATAGGTACGTGTGGGCGAAAGAACAAGCTGTCCGGCATTCACATCTGTACCTTCTACGCTGTCATCAAGGCGGCACGAACCACTGTAAACAAGTTCACTTGGAACAGCATGGTCGTAGCTTTCTGGATATTTCTCAGCAAGATATTTTGAGAACACATCATGACGTGCACTTGTCAGTCCGTTGCTACCCATTCCGCCATTATATTTCTTCTCATATGTTGCAGTTCCGCATGAAGAAAGACCAACGATTACATCACCCGGACGGATGTTAGCATTGTTGATGACGTCACTGCGCTTCATACGACATGTAACGGTAGAGTCTACAATAATTGTACGAACAAGGTCACCTACATCGGCAGTTTCACCACCAGTGGGATAGATACCTACACCCATCTTACGCATATCAGCAAGCAGTTCGTCAGTACCATTGATGATGGCTGAGATAACCTCGCCTGGAACGAGCATCTTGTTACGACCTATAGTACTTGAAACGAGGATGTTATCGGTAGCACCGACGCACAGAAGGTCGTCTGTATTCATTACTACTGCATCCTGAGCAATACCTTTCCATACAGACAGGTCGCCTGTTTCTTTCCAGTACATATAAGCAAGCGATGACTTTGTTCCGGCTCCGTCGGCATGCATTATATTACAGTATTCGGGGTCGCCGCCCAGAATATCGGGAATTATCTTACAAAATGCCTGGGGATAAAGTCCCTTATCTATATTTTTGATGGCGTTATGAACGTCTTCTTTTGCAGCGCTGACGCCACGTAACATATAACGATTACCCTTGTCCATTATAATACTATTTATTTTTATTTTTTAATCATTCCAGATGTTCCAGTTCTCATAAGCCTGCAGTAACAGCATCTCAAGTCCGTTCTTAACTATTGCTCCCTTCTCCTTTCCTTTCTTTAGGAAAAGTGTTTCATCGGGATTATAGATAAGGTCATAAAGTATGCTGCGGCTGTTAATGGCTTCGTACGGAATCATGGGACATACGTCGGCATTAGGATACATTCCTACCGGCGTACAGTTTATTACTACATTATATTCTCTTACGGTCTCTTCGTCAAGATCTTCATAACGAATGCAGCCAGGACGACGATAACGACTTACAATCTTAGTCTCAATATTCATGGAGTGAAGTGCTCCGATAATAGCCTTTGCAGCTCCGCCTGTTCCTAAGACTATGGCCTTGGTGTGCATTCTGTCTAACAGTGGCTCGATACTCTGTCGGAATCCAACGATGTCGCTGTTATATCCCTTAAGTATTGTATCATTACCGCGACGTACAACCTTGACGACATTAACGGCTCCGATGGCCTTAGCCTCGGGAGTTATCTCATCAAGATACTCTATTATCTGTTCCTTATACGGGATAGTAAGATTGAAACCTTTCAACGAAGGATGTGAGTCTATTATCTCGCGCAAAGGTGATAAATCTTTTATCTCGAAGTTTCTATATTCTGCATTGATTCCTTCGTTTTTGAATTTCTCATTAAAGAAATCTTTCGAAAACGAATGTCCTAGCGGATAGCCGATGAGTCCGTAAATGTCCATAATGTATTTGTTTTTATTTTACTGCGTAATACATTGTACATATTCCGAAAGTCAGACGTTTGAACTTACATTCCGAAAAACCTGCCTTTCTTAAAATATTCATCATCTCCTCGCCCTGCGGAAATACTTCGAGCGTGGCAGTGAGATAATCGTAGGCCTTGTTATCACGCGACACGATACGTCCGTAAACAGGAAGTATGGTATGCGAATAAACAGTAAACAGCTGCCGCATGGGGAACGACACTGGACGTGTAAGTTCCACGATACTGAGACAGCCGCCTGGCTTCAGGACTCTGCATATTTCTGCAAGTCCCTTATCTAAAGAAGAAAAGTTACGTATTCCGAAAGCACTTGTCACGGCATCGAAAGTATTGTCTGGGAAAGAAAGCGACATGCAGTCTTCACGCTGGAACTTAATGACATCGTCCAGTCCCATAGCCTTTACTTTCTGTCTGCCAATGTCCATCATACCTTCAGAGATATCAGCTCCTACGAGACGCTGCGGCTTCAGAGTCTTTGCCGAAAGGATGGCAAAGTCTCCTGTACCAGTAGCGATATCGAGTATCGACGAAGGATGACTTGGCACCAGCTGCGCGACAGCCTTGCGACGCCAACCTTTGTCGATACCCCATGACAGACGGTGATTAAGAAGATCATATGTGTGAGCTATCTGGTCGAACATATGCTCCACCTGCTTACTCTTCTCACCGTTATTGTCGTAAGGTTTTATTTCTTCCTGTCCGTACATTGAATTACGTACCTTTTATTTTCTTGATTTGAGATATTCTGAAACGTTCTTTTCGATTCGTGCTGCGATGTCGCCTTCATCAGCAGCCTTGTCGAACTTCTCGCCTGTAATGTGTTCGTAGAGTTCGATATATCTGTCGCTTACGCTCTCAGCATATTCGTCTGTAATCTCTGGCATCTTCTGACCGGGTTCATTCATGAATCCATTGTCCATAAGCCACTTTCTAACGAATTCCTTTGAAAGCTGTCTCTGAGGCTCGCCCTTTTCGAAGCGCTCCTCATATCCGTCAGCATAGAAGTAACGACTGCTGTCAGGTGTATGAATCTCATCAATGAGATAAATCTTACCATCACGCTTACCGAATTCGTATTTTGTATCAACGAGAATAAGTCCTCTATCGGCTGCTATCTTCTGACCACGTGCAAAGAGCTTGCGTGTGTAGTCTTCAATTACTTCATAATCTTCCTTGCTTACAAGTCCCTGACGGATGATTTCTTCCTTAGAGATGTTCATGTCATGACCTTCGTCAGCCTTTGTTGTAGGTGTGATAATAGGCTCTGGGAAACGTTCGTTCTCGCGCATACCATCAGGAAGTTTAACACCGCAGAGTTCGCGACATCCCTTCTGATACTCTCTCCATGCAGAACCTGTGAGGATGGCACGGATAATCATCTCAACTCTGAAGCCTTCGCACTTGAGACCTACCGTAACCATTGGATCTGGAACAGCAAGTTTCCAGTTAGGACAGATGTCTGCCGTGCTCTCAAGGAACTTTGCAGCTATCTCGTTCAATACCTGACCTTTGAAAGGAATGCCCTTGGGCAGTACCACATCAAAAGCCGAAATTCTATCTGTTGCTACCATCACGATAAGATCGTCGAGAAAATAAACGTCGCGTACTTTACCATGATAAACTCCTTTCTGTCCTTCGAACTGGAAGTCAGTCTTTGTCAGTGCTCTCATTGTTTTTGTTATCTTTAATAAGTTCTTTTTTATCTTTGTCGGCTTTCTCATAAGCCTTGACGATTCTCGTCACCAATTTATGGCGTACGATGTCTTTACCTTCCATTCTGATAAACGAGATACCTTCTGTTCCTTCGAGGATGTTCAAAGCTTCTGTAAGACCGCTCTGCTGTCCTTTCGGAAGATCCACCTGTGTGAGATCGCCTGTAATAATCATTTTTGTATTCCATCCCATACGTGTAAGGAACATTCTTATCTGTGCGGGAGTGGTGTTCTGTGCTTCGTCCAGAATTACGACTGCATCGCTGAGTGTACGTCCGCGCATAAATGCCAGCGGAGCTATCTGGATTATTCTCTTTTCCATCATGTCCTGCAGTCGTGCAGCAGGAATCATGTCTTCGAGTGCATCATAAAGAGGTTGCAGATAAGGATCAATCTTGTCCTTCATGTCGCCAGGAAGGAAACCTAACTTCTCTCCTGCTTCCACTGCCGGACGGCTGAGGATTATCTTCTTTGCCGACTTATCTTTCAGAGCACGTACTGCAAGGGCTATGCTAAGATATGTCTTTCCTGTTCCGGCAGGACCTACAGCGAACATCATATCGTTCTTATCGTAGGCATCAATAAGTTTCTGCTGGTTCTCACTGCGGCTCTTTATCGGTCGGCCAGATATACTGTAGGCTATGATGCCGTTGTTACATTCTTCTGATGTCTTCTCGCCCTTGATTATTCTGATGATATCTTCTTCGCAGATTGTGTTATGCTTAACAAGATGACGGCGGATGTCTTCTATATTTTCCTCAAACTTGCACATTTCTTCTTCATCGCCGAGTACTCTCAAAACATTATCACGTGCCATTATACGAAGTTTCGGAAACAGTGAACGTATCATCTGTAAGTTAACATTCCCTGCTCCGTAAAACATAACCGGATCGATATCCTCCAATACTATATGCTTTTCTGTCAAACTCTTTAAATATTAAATATATTGTCTGCAAAAATACAAAAAAGCTACGAACTTACGACACTTTTTAATACCTTTGTATTCTAAATATTAGAAAATTTTTAATGAAACTGAAAAAGAATGCTTTCCTACTGAGCTTCTCCATCACAGTACTATTTCTTGCATTAGTAAGATTTACAGTGATATACGTCACTTCAGAAGACGATGACATTGAAGTTAAAGACACTTTAATGCCAACTAAAAGTATGTTCTATGACGAAGATGGTAACCGCGTTAAACATAAGATATACAGCGTACCTTCATACAAAAGAGCTTTCCCTGATCTTAATGACATACAGCTCGTAGCTGCACGCAAACATGGCGTAGCGCCTGTAGAAAATAGAGAAGAAGCAGAAAGCAGAAAGAACGACCTTGTATTCATCGGAAGTAATCCATACTATCATGTAGAGGACCTTAAAAGCAGTATTCCTTTTTTAGTTCCTCGTGCAGCCATTCTCCTTCAGGAGATTGGCAGTAATTTCTTTGACAGTCTTGCAGTAAAGCAGATTCCTACTCATAAAATTATCGTTACAAGCGTTATGCGCACAAAGCATGATGTCAAGAAACTGCGCAGACACAATTCCAACGCTACCGAAAACAGCTGTCATCTCTATGGCACTACATTCGACATAAGTTACAATCGTTACATAACACTTACTGGTTGCAGAAAGGTTCGTAACGACACTTTAAAATGGGTGCTCAGCGAGGTGTTAAACGACCTACGAAATGAGAATAAATGTTACATTAAACACGAAGTAAAACAGGGTTGTTATCACATTACTGTAAGATAAAATGAAAAAGAATACAGTAATGGTATTACTTTTTAATGGTTATAATACCATATATAAGACTATGTCATCGCATACGTTATTGAGATGACGGCATATATCCAAACTAACTACGTCGATTTATATGCAGACGGTAGTAATGATATATTCAGAAGTTATTTTATATTTGAGTTTTATGGTCTGACTGATCCTTAGATTTTCAGTTTCTACAACGCCCTCATCTCCTACTATAAAAGGCAGAAGGCGTATCTCTGAAAAACTAAGATTCTGAGAAGAAAAAAGTTTGTACATGGTTTCTTTTGCACACCATGCCACGAGCATTTCATTAAGTCCCGTAAACGGTTCGTCTTCACGAAGATACATCCGTCCTACTTTCTTAACTCTGTCACTTATATGTTCTATGTCGAGGGCTACCCTGTGATGCTCTGAAACCATCATGGCAATGTAATTACGTGTGTGGCTGATACTAACATTAAGACCATTGCTCAGCATAGGCATTCCGTCATCGTTATGGAGCAGTTTCACATGTTTACCAGGAAAGATCTTTTCTATAAGTATTTTCTCTGAAAGAATCTCTTTTCTACGTGATAACGCACGATAATTATGTTCTACTTCCTCACGACATTCTGACAGAAAAGGATACTTGTTATAGAAATCATCTTCTGTTTCTGGCATTCTGAAAATCTCAAGAATAATGTCGCCGCACATAATTATTCTTCAGTCTCTTTCTTTACTTCTTTTATAACGACGCGTATTCGAGATATACGGCGTTCTTCTATTCCTATAGTTTCAAAAGAATAGTTTTTATATTCCACTGCTTCATTAAGTTTCGGGAAATCACCTTTAATCTCCAATACAAGTCCGGCAAGCGTGTCTGCATCACCTTCAATGTCATCAAACTCTTCGTCGTCTATATTGAGAATCTTTGTAAAGTCACTGATAAGAGTCTTACCTTCAAAGATATAAGTATTCTTGTTTATCCTGCGATAAGTTTTTTCATCCTCATCGAACTCATCATTAATCTCGCCTACAATCTCTTCGAGAATGTCCTCAAGAGTAACAATACCACATGTGCCTCCGAATTCGTCTACCACGATTGCAATATGGACCTTATTGTTTTGGAATTCACGCAGAAGGTTATCTATCTTCTTCGTAGCAGGAACGAAATAAGGCGGACGTATCATGCTCTGCCATCTGAAATTAGACGACTTTCCAAGATGCGGAAGGAGATCCTTTACATATAGAACGCCTCGCACGTTATCAGAGTTATCCTGATATACAGGAATTCTACTGTAATTGTTCTCTACAATACAGTTCAATACGTCAGTAAACGAACTTTTTATGTCTATGTCCACCACGTCCTGACGACTGGTCATTATCTCTTTTGCTGTCTCATCTCCAAAACGGATAATGCCCTGAAGCATACTCTGTTCGTCCTTAATGTCATCCTTGTCAGTAAGTTCTAAAGCCTGTTCAAGATCGTTTACGCTAAGTTCACGCGGTTCTTTCTGTACCACCTTGGCAGCAATGATACCACTACTAAGGAGCAAAGTCTCCAACGGCCAGAAAATTTTACGCATTAATAGAATACCGTTTACAACACTCCTACAGAATTTCAATGGTGACTGACGGCTGTAAATCTTAGGTATAATTTCGCCAAACAATAACAGAAGGAATGTAAGAAGGACTGTAATACATATAAATTCAAGCAGAAAAGCATTACCAAAGTCCACCGTCTCTGCAAAGATATAATTGCAGAGCATAATGATAGTTACATTTACGAAATTATTGGTAATAAGAATAGTGGCAAGTGTTCGTTCGCCATCTTCACGTAACATTTCTATACGCTTGTCTATATTACTCTTTTCAGGGTCGAGTTCATTAAGGTCATTTGGCGAGAGACTGAAAAATGCGATCTCTGAACCACTGGCAAAACCCGACATAAATAGCAGAAATGCCGTAAGTATTAATGCAATATACACTCCAAGTGTTGGAGCGGTAAAACTTACTTCATTTATAGTTTCTAAAATAGAATCCAAAATTTAATTAAATTTAAAAAGGTAAAGACGAATCGTTTACTCCTTGATGACCGACAGTCTCGTCAGCATGTTTTTCCTCAGTCTGCTGCACCGGTCTGGTTGACAACAATTCCATATTTTCAGTCCATATCTCAGTGACACGCTGACGTACGCCTCGCTTGTCATCGTAAGTACGATATCTTATGCGTCCGTCGATACATACCCTATCTCCTTTGTGGACATATTTTTCAGCGACTTTTGCAAGTCCCTTCCACATTATAATATTATGCCAGTCTGTCTGGTCTGGCACCTTAGTACCGTTAGGAAGAGTATATCCTCTTTCTGTTGTTGCAAGTGGAAAAGTGGCTACTGCCTGATCTTTGTCATAATAGCGAACATCAGGGTCTTTACCAACATTCCCTATCAGTATCACTCTATTCATAATCTAAAAAATATTATTTCCAAGCTCCAAGGTACTTACACTTAAAGTTCTTTCCTTTTACAGAAGGGAACTGACTTCTGCTGTCTACACGTCCTTTAAGGTAACGAACAATGCGGTCGTAACAGTCGGTATAAGAATTTGCCTTGCAGTCTGCTACGAAATGTGTATCTCTGTATTCGTATTTTCCAGTCTCAGGAATGAGGACGACACGTTTAAACTCTAATGAGCCTTCATACCATCCTGGAAGATTATCATTAGCACGCGAAGCATAACTGTTTTCATCTTTTCTTACTGAATCTTCTGACGACTGAACATTCTTCGAAGTCAAAGCTTTCTTCTGCTTAAAATCAGCCATTGTTTGAGCTTCGGTCTTTATGACAATGAAATAAATTCTGGGACGTATTTTATATCTCTTAGGATAAAGGACATCGCTTGCATGATATTTTCTTAAATCATCCTCAAGTTCTGGAGTAACCGTAATTTCCGGTATCTGACATAAAAATGCTAAGGCATCGTCGATATTATCTACCAATGTCTCTTTATCAAAGTATCTTAAATATAAATTCATCTGATTTGTGCTTTTTCGCTTGAAAAAAAATAGAGCGGAAAACGAGACTCGAACTCGCGACCCCAACCTTGGCAAGGTTGTGCTCTACCAACTGAGCTATTTCCGCGTAAACCTTTTTATCGGTGCATTCCCCTGAATGCGGTTGCAAAGGTACTTGATTTTTTGATACCACCAAAACTTTTGGCAAAAAAATTTCAAGAAAAACATCATTTTTTTTTGCCACCTTATTATATATAGGGATTTTTGACTTTTTTGTGGTCTTACGTGATATTTGATGTGTTTTTACCTTTTCGTTTCATAGTGTCGTTTCGCACTCTGAAAGCCTTTTTGTATCGTACAAGATACCAAATTTTCTATTATTTTTTTATGTTTTTATCCGAAGATGATAGTCCGAAACATGCTTTTTATAGTTTTAAAAGCATATTTTTTATGATTGTCACTGACATTTATGTTAGATTTTTTGACTAAAATCTCATGTCGTCCGATATTTTAGCGATTACTTATAGTAAAAATTTATGACCATACGAATATTTTTTCGTAATGACACCAAAAATCTATACTTTGGCACTAACTTTTTCTGTATTGGCACCAAAAAATCCTATTATGTCACCAAAAAAATCATGCAACAACAGCCAAAAACTTTCGTCATGACATTAAAAATCTTTCGTCATGACATTAAAAATCTTTTGTCATGACAACTATAAGCTTCTGTCTTAACAAAAGATTTACTTTTAATTAAGCAACAGAATCTAAACAAAGTTACAAACATATTATAAAAGAATCATTGCAATATCGTCAAAAAATGAATCTAAATCATAAACTCAGTTCTATTATAAAAGAATAGCGGGAAGGACGAACAAAATCATCTTTCCCGCTATTTTATTTTACAAACTAAGATCTGCATTACAGCTGAGAGAATTCCTTACGCTGGCTGCCCAATGGAATGGACATTCCCAGGAATGCATTAACAGACTTCGAATTGTTGCCGAAATACATATAATCAGTACCCAACAAAACAGGTCCTAACTTCACGACAATACCCATAGACTTACCTTCGGACATCACAGGAGAATAGCTGGCCGCAATATTAAACCAGTTCTTTGGACGGAAAGTAGCCAGGAAAGTAATATCATGCAGTGTCTTAGGCTGTACCATGTGTGCTGAATAAAGAGCACCCAAACTAATTTTTCTATTTGTAAAAGTATATTCGCCAGCAAGAATAATGGTACTTGACAAACTGGTCGTGGTCTTATAGTCTGCATCTTTCACTTCCTCAAAATCAAAACGTTCCAAAGAGAGGAAATCGCTTTCAATAATATCACTATAATTGCTTCCATCTATGACAATATTTTCTTGACCTTCCACAGTACCCATTCTCGTATTCTTTTTCTGCCATTTTAAGAATCCTAGATCGAGGACAGAAGCAGAAAAAGTTAAATGCTCATTCACATCATAGCTTGCACCAAAATCAAATCCTAATCCCCAGCCTACAACCCCGACATTCCTTCCTTCGAACTCAAAATCATCAAACATGCCATTTTCGTTGAAAACTATACCACCGTTCTTTACCGTACTCACGACACTGCCTTTACCCGTGTAGTTATAACCCTTGCCCATCCAGTCTGAATAAGAAGATCCATAACCATCCGCTGACATTACAGGCACATCCATATTCACGTCAAATCTTTCAATATTGACTTCTGTTCTTGCCAAGCCCAATAATGTCTTGATGCGGGTTCCCACAGTCAGCTTTTCAGTCAATCTTCTTGAAAAACCCACACCAATTTCACCATAAGCACTTGCTCTCATTTTCTGGTGTCCCATGTCATATTGGTGCAGTCCGCCTTCGATGCCGTCCTTAGAATATCCGTTAACAGTTCGCATGAATTCAAACATACCTCTATTCAGTCTTGCGCCTATATCCAGTCTCAGCCCCATATTCACAGACCAAAAGTTTTTACCTTTGAACCAACCCATTGAAAAAATATCCGTATTTAGGTTTAAGTTCATAATATTATTGTTCTTTAATTGGTTGTACAGCGAATTGTCTGAAAAAATATCGTCACTACTGTCAATGACATTTATAACATCACGAATACCTAAAGAGTTTGAACTAACAGAAGTATTAAAAGAACCTAACACTGGTATATTAAGGTAACCTCTTGTAGGCTGCAAAGCTGGATTCATCTGTATTCTGGTTGAAGTAGCATCCATAAAATATGAAGACTTCAAATACTGTGCATTAACTGATAAAGCCGCACAATTAACAGCTATTACCAGAAGCATTCTTTTCAAATTTCGATTATTCATGTTTCACATTATTAAATTTACAGCAAATATATGTACATTTCTTTAATTTTACAAGGATTTTTTATAATAAGATAACAATTCTGCGACAAAATTTCACAGAGAAATTAAAATTAAACAACAGAATCTGTTTAAATCAGTTCCCGATATATAAAAAAGAGCAGGCTCAGTAGATAATCAATGGGGATAGCCATATAGCTTAGCGATTCTAAAAA
>JAHHQW010000015.1 GCA_020026195.1 Prevotella sp. | reverse complement strand
GAGTTTATAAATAGAAAGATTACAGCTAAAGTAAATGTGAATGACGATGTAGCGACTGTTATTATAAATATTGAGAATTATGATGAATGTTTTTCTGATATATCAGTCTCGCCTTTGCAGCTTAAGAACATATCGGTAAATGCTACATCTAAAATGTGTTTTAAAGACATTCCATTGGAAAAATTATCTGAATTCTATATTGTTACTATTCAGGATGGTGATGACAAGAAATCTGCAGTTATAAAGATTAAAACAGAAGGAATACCTTCTGAACGTAACGCTTTAATATTTAGAAGTATGATAGATACTCCTCTTAAATTTGTCGATTACGTATCTTTCATGGTTTCAGATCAACCTACTGAGACTATTAGCAAATTACTCGAGCATGATAAAGATAATGCTGTAGGCGGTATCAATTATGACGTAAAATATGAACAGCCTCAGGTTTATGAACAGTTGTTAAAGATGGCATATTATAATCCCGTACAACTTAAAGATATTGGAGATATTATGAATATAGTTAAGCCTGGAGTTATAATGCCACAGTTTAAACAAATGTATGACAATTTTATGTCTATAATAAAAACATTGAGAAGATTATGAGTAAGTATCCTAAAGATTTTCAAAGAGAAACAGCCCAACGCATAGTTCAAATATTTAAAGATGGAAAACAACGCCGTGTTCTTCTTTCTGATGAAGTAGGACTGGGTAAGACAATTATTGCAAAAACTGTAATTGAAAAAGTAGGTGATATACGCAGTTCGTTATACGATGATATGTATCGTGTAGTGTATGTCTGCTCTAATATGAATATAGTTAAGCAGAATACTCAGAATCTTGGTATTGACGATATTATGGATGTTAACGAAAGTCGTCTTACAATGCAGCATCTTAAATTATATAAAAAAATAGCAGATTTGAAGAAAGAGGGCAAATACAGAGAAGATGGCGACTACGAAGGATGTAAAATGCCCGTCCTTCTAATTCCTTTAACACCTGGTACTTCGTTCTCGCTTACAAATAGTTATGGTAATATGGAAGAACGTGCACTTATGTCCTGTATGATAAGTATGATGCCAGAATGTATGGCATATCATTCTAGACTGAGTGTGTTTTTTAGGAAAGATGTTAATATTGATACATGGCGTAATCTTGAGAAAAAGTATATAAATGATATTAAAGTTTGTGGTGATACATACAAATTAAAGATACATGATGCATTAAGAAAAACATCATCCTTTAAAGAATTATTATATGTACTTGAAAATGGACGATTGACAAAAGATAAATATTTTCTTATTCCGAAATTACGTAAAGATTTTGCTTTGATAAGTTTAGAAGAACTTGATCCAGATCTTGTTATAATGGATGAATTTCAGAGATTTAGTTCATTACTTGATGATAGCAATAATGACGAGCAATCTATGATTGCCCACAAATTTTTTGGTAATTTTGATATAGAGGATGACAAAAAAAATTCACCCCTTATTCTTTTATTGTCAGCAACTCCATATAAGCCGTTTTCTACATTAGAAGAATTGAATGAGAATAATATTGATGATCAATATCGTGATTTTTTTCAGTTAATGGACTTTTTGTTTAAGAATGATAAAGGCAAAATAAACTTTAAATCCATATGGGAAGATTATTCTTCAGAATTAAGTCATTTGTCTTCAGACAGACTTGATATTTTAATTGCCAAGAAAAAAGTTGCAGAGGATAAAATGTACGAGTCTATATGTAGGACTGAACGACTTAGTGAAAATTTGATATCTTCTAAAAATGTTATCGATATTGATATTTCGGAAGGTGATATTTTATCGTATTGTCACATGCAGAAGTTGTTAGACGATTGCAGAAGCAAAGCTGAAAGTATGAAGGATATTCATTTTAATACTGGTAAAATTCCAATGGATTACGTTAAGTCGTGTCCATATCTTCTGTCGTTTATGGATACTTACGAATTAAAAAAGAAAATAACGCAGGTATACAAAGTTGTAGATTCACATGTATCTTTGCCTGTAAGTACGCAAAGTCAGTGTTATCTACTTAAAACAGATTATTTATATAAATATCGTGAGATTGTGTCAAACAATGCTCGTTTGGATTACGTTAAGAAACTAATGTTCAGTAATCATGCTGAATTGTTGTTATGGATTCCTACATCACATCCTTACTATTCGACTTCTCCGAGTAATGTGTTTGAAAAAAATAAAGAATTTTCTAAAGTATTGGTGTTTTCGGCATGGGAAATGGTGCCTCGTATGCTGGCTGTGATGTTATCATATGAAGCTGAGCGACTTACAATAGGTAAAGCATTTGAAAATCTTAAGGCTACATATACTAATAAAATAGGACGAGGAAGATTGCAAGATAGAGTAGAAAAAAAAGATGATAAAAATAAGATTATTAAAGATGTTGTAGTTACTAACAGTAGTAAGTCAGTGATTTCTTATCCATGTAAATACCTTGCTGATATCTATTCTCCTAAAGAATTTTATGGACAGTCTCTGAAGGATATTCGTAAAATCTTGCGAGAACGTATATTGTCTTATGTCAAAGATAAAAATATTGTTTTAAAAAATGATAGTTGCTCATCAACTGAAATCTATATGTATTTGCAGTGGCTTGATAATAAAAATGTTAAATTGTTTGAGTTTAGCACTCAGGCTTTAAACGTTCTTGTAAACCTGGCTATAGGTGGCCCTGCAGAGTGTCTTTACAGGATTATAGGTGATGAAGAGAAAGTCAAAAATTTAGCTGATAATTTTGTTACTTTGTTTAATAGAAGACAGAGTGCTGCAATTATAGATTTAATTTACGAACGTAAAAGTATTGATGTTTATTACGAACAGGTTGCCGACTATTGTGTTATGGGAAATTTGCAAGCAGTGCTTGATGAGTTTGTACACATGATTGATGAAACAGGTTGTGATAAGGAAGCAATATGTAATCGTCTGAATGATGCCTTTATAGAAATGGAAACAGGCGTAAATATTGATACGTCCGATACTTTTGCTAAGTGTGATACTAAAGGAGTTTTTAGAAAGTGGCATATGCGTACGCATTTGGCATTGCCGTTTACAAACGCAAAAGTTGATGATTCTAAAATAAAGGTTGCTAACAAAACAAGAGAAGCGTTTAATTCGCCTTTCCGTCCATTTTTGCTCGCTAGTACATCGGTAGGTCAGGAAGGGCTGGACTTTCATTTGTATTGTAGAAAGATAGTACATTGGAATACCCCTTCCAATCCTCAAGATCTGGAACAGCGTGAAGGTCGTATTAACCGGTACAAATGTTTGGCTATAAGAAGAAATATATGTAAATTGTATCCTGATATATTTGATTGGAATGAAATGTTTGAAAAGGCACATAAAGATATGTCAGAAAAATATCATTATTCGGATATTGTACCTTATTGGTGTTTGCCTCCTGAACTGATAAAAGATAATATAGATAAATTTGAAATGATAGAGAGAATTGTACCTATGTATCCTATGAGTAAGGATAAAGAACGTTACGATCGTCTTATTTCAGTATTATCGTTATATCGCCTTACATTAGGACAACCAAGACAGGAAGAGTTACTTAGTATGATTAAAGGTGTTTTGTCTCCAGAAAACGCAAAGGAACTGTTGTTTAATCTTTCGCCTATATCCAGGAAGAATAATGAGTAGCATATGTTTGTTATCTAAACTATCCGATTTCGTACACCTGTCCGTTATCGTACATGTCTGAAAATTGATAAATTGCTGATAATCAGAATAATGATAGAATGGCATGATGATTGTAATATGTATAAATGAATTAACAGATTACAGTTAGAAATGGACAGAGAAATATCATTAGAAGAACGAAGACGTAAACGTAACAAGACAATAATCCGCGCCGTAATAGTAGTGGCATGTGTCTTAGCCTTAGTGTTTGGTTTGATTTCGTTAATGCGCACCAGCGTACGTTTAAAGGACTTAACGTTATCTACCGTCGACGAAGGAACAATAGAAGTCAGTGTTAGTGCATCGGGAAAGATAGTCCCGGCCTTTGAGGAAGTAATCAATTCGCCGATTTCTACGCGCATCACGGGTGTGTTCTGCAAGGGTGGCGATAAGGTTAAGGAAGGTACTCCGCTTCTCGAACTTGACCTTCAGAGTACCGAGACGTCATACCGCAAGTTACTCGATGAGGAACAGATGAAACGACTTCAGTTGCAGCAGCTGCGCATTGATAACAAGACATATCTTAGCGACCTCAACATGAAGGTAAAGGTGAGTGCCATGAAACTGAACCGCATGGAGGTTGAACTGCGTAACGAGCGTTATCTTGACAGTATCGGAAGCGGCACTACCGATAAGGTGCGACAGGCAGAACTGGCGTATAACACAGGTAAACTGGAACTTGAACAGATGCGTCAGATGTATGCTAACGAACAGCAGGTTAAGGCTGCCGACCTTAAGGTAAAGGAACTTGAGTTCCAGATATTCAGCAAGAGTCTTGCAGAGATGAAACGCACTCTCGAAGATGCTAAGATTCGTTCACCACGTAATGCCGTTCTTACGTACATAAACAATAAGGTGGGAGCACAGATTTCACAGGGCGAGCAGGTGGCTGTAATTTCTGACCTCAGTCATTTTAAGGTGGAATGTGAGATAGCCGATTCGTATGCCGACCGTGTGGCAGTAGGAGGTAAAACCATCATAATGATAGGCAATGATAAACTTTCGGGTATAGTCAGCAGTGTTACACCGCTGAGTAAAAATGGAGTAATATCATTTACCGTTCGTTTAGACGATGACAGTCACAGACGTCTTCGTTCGGGTCTTAAGACAGATGTCTATGTAATGGATGCCGTAAAAGATCACGTGCTGCGTATTGCAAACGCATCTTACTATGTTGGTCCCGGTGACTATGTGCTGTTCGTAATGGATGGCAGCGACCGTCTGGTGCGCCGTAACGTTAGTCTTGGCGAAAGCAACTTCGAATACGTAGAGGTGGTAGAAGGACTGTGTAAGGGAGACAGGGTAGTGGTGAGCAGTATGAACGAATTTAAGAATAAGAGAAGCATCCGTCTGAAATAAGGATATTGTGTGCGTAAGTTTCAGTCAATAACGATGTACGCTTTATAAAATATTTTTAATGCCGCATACAGCATGTATGGTTTATACATATCCTGCCATACATGCTGTTTTGTTATTTATGGCAATTGTCAAAAACAGAATAATTTGCAACAGCAGCTTTTCAAAAATTGATTATTTGTCAGTCGTCGTACGATTGTTCAGAAATATGCAGTCAAAAAATACACGTTATTACATGTCTTTTTGTTGGTGTCATGACACTAACAAACTAATGCAGGTGCGTTTACAAACTAATGCAGGTGCGTTTGCAAACTTTTATGCCTGTGTTAGCTTGCAGACAAAGGGTGTTTTTGGTGCAGAAATGCTGAAAAAATGGAGAAAAACAGTCTTTTTTCGGCAAAAAACACATAAAAAGCCTTTCTCCAATCCTTATAAATCATTTTTTGTATGTATTTCTGCACTTTTCCAGACACTAAAATCCTAACTCTGATTTATACATTTATTACTTTTAGTCATGCGGATGTAAATTCTAAGTTTATAAATATTATATAAATGCTGACGGCACATTTTCAGACTTCCAGTCTCTGTTTGCATCACTTGGTTATGTCTGTTTCATGACAATTCAGTAAATTAAAAAGCTGCTGTACAGTAAAAAAGAATGCAACCTTTCATAAGGTTAAGTCTTTTATTATATAAATCCTTTCCTATTGTAAATTACCTTAACACAGAGTGTAAGATTTCTTTACACTCATATTTAATGGTAAAATGAGTAACTCTCTGATATACAGACGTTATAATATTCTGGCACATACGTTGCATCTATAAATAGTAAACGCAACATAAAATGTTTAAGAAACGATTAATCACAATTACAGTCATACTCTCTGCTGTGAGTCTTACAAACGTAGGAGCACAGACAGAGATGACACTGTACGACTGCATGAAGTATGCCGTTGAGAACTCGACAAAGATGAAGATACAGCGTACAGAAATTTCCGATGCACGTGCAGAACGTCTCAATGCCGTAGCAGAAGCATTTACGCCTTCGGTCAATGCCAGCACATACGCATCGTTTAACTTCGGACGTGCCGTAGACCCAGAGACCAACACTTACAAGAGTATACAGACATTTAACAACGGATATTCGGTTACTGCACAATTAACATTGTTCGACGGATTCAGCGCCATAAATAACATAAAGATAGCACGTACGGCACTTAAGATGGGCATCTCACGTGAACAACAGATAAAAGACGAACTGTGTCTTGCTGTGATGCAGGCCTATTATAATGTGGTTTATACGTCGGACATGATGAATGTATGCAGTGAGATGGTAACTACAGCCGAAGAAAACCTTACGCTCGTGCGCAGACAGGAAGAACTGGGCGAGAAGAGCCATGCCGACGTGGTGCATCTCGAAGCCGAACTTGCCGGACGTAACTACGAACTAACGGAAATGACGTCGCTTTATAACGATGCCATGCTGAAGCTAAAGGAACTGATGCTATGGCATTCTGACGACGATGTAAGTATTGATGTTTCTGTCGCAGACGATGAAGACATGGTACAGACAGACTATTCGTCGGCATCACTTATAGACAGGGCTCTGCATACCATGCCCGCAGTGACAATTGCAAAGAACAAGATGGACAATGCCCGTCGCAGCAGACGGATAGCATTTGCCTCGATGCTTCCTACATTATCTGTGTTAGCGGGATGGAACACAAGCTATTACACCTATCAGGGAATATCTACGGCACCGTTCTCCAGACAGTTTAAGGATAACAGTGGCGAATATGTACAGTTCAATCTTTCCATTCCTTTGTTCAATGCTCTTTCAGGGCACACACGTTACACAAAGGCAAAGAATGCACAGCGCCGCGCGGCAGCCGAATACGAACAGACGTTACGTGATGTTGAGAACGAGGTTATACGCGCATTACAGGAACGCACACAGGCGCGCGCCGCTTATGTGCAGTCGGACAAGATGATGGAGTCTCAGGCAGAGGCCTATCGAATGGACAGGAGTAAGATGCAGAAAGGACTTATCTCGCCTGTTGAATTTCGTACATCTGCCGATGCCTATATGAAAGCCAGGGCAGTGCGTACCGATGCTCTTTTAAAATACTATCTGAAACGCAGCGTAGTGGAATATTACAACGGCATAAGTTATATCGATCAAATTAATTAAATACTATGGATATTAAAAAAGAGAAGAAGAAAGGCATTGCGGTAATATTCTCGCACAAGGCACTGCCATACTGGATGGGAATGTTTGTGCTGGCATTCGTTGCCTATCTTTTATTGCGCGGTAATGAAAGTGTACTGCGTATTGATAAGAAATCTATAATGACAGAAGAGGTACGTGCCGGACAGTTTAACGATTATATCCGTTTGCAGGGCAGGGTACTTCCGAAGGTAAGCATACAGCTTAGTCCTACCGAAGGCGGTGTGGTAGACAAGATATTCGTTGAAGAAGGAGCCGTGCTGCACGAGGGTGACTGTATCCTACAGTTAAAGAACGAGAACTTAGACTTACAGATACTTAATGCCGAAGCGGACCTTGCTGAAAAAGAGAATCTGCTGCGTAACACTATGATTTTGATGGAACAGCAGAAACTCAACGTTAATCAGGAAAAGCTGCAATTAAATATAGATGTACAGCGTTATAAACGTGCGTATCAGTCGAAGAAATCGTTATATGAAGAAAAACTTATAGCACGTGAGGAATATCTCAAGGCTAAGGAAGATTACGAGCTGGCATCAGGTAAGTACGATCTTGTAAAGCATCGTGCCGTACAGGACAGCATGTATCGTTCGGTTCAGATAAGACAGATGGAAGAGAGTTTGCAGAACATGCGCCTTAACATGCAGATAATTCGCAAACGTAAGGAGAATCTTGTGGTTAAGGCTCCTATAGACGGTGTACTCGGACTGCTTGATGTCGTTTTAGGTCAGTCGGTTTTGCAAGGCGCAAATATAGGACAGATAAACAATCTTACCGAATATAAGGTGGAAGCACTGATAGACGAACATTATATCGACCGTGTCATTCCGGACCTTGAAGCTACGTTCAAGCGTTCTGACGAGACATTTGCCACTAAGGTACGCAGGGTTTATCCAGAAGTTCGTGAAGGTAAGTTCCGTGTTGATTTTAAGTTTGAAGGCAGACATCCCGCAAATATCCGCAGCGGACAGACATACGACTTAAACTTGCAGCTGGGACAGCCTGTAAATGCCATAATGATTCCTCGCGGAACGTTTTATAACAAAACTGCGGGCAAATGGATTTATGTCGTATCGAAGGATGGAACGAAGGCTGTACGCCGACAGATAGAATTAGGAAGACAGAATCCGCAATATTATGAAGTAACCGACGGACTGGAGCCTGGCGAACGTGTTATTGTTTCGGGGTATGATGATTTCGGTGAAAATGATTGTCTGATATTTAAGTAGAATAAAATGATGAAGAGTTTTACAAAGTTCTTGTGGCAGAAAAAACTGTACACAATGATAGAAGTGTTAGGACTTACATTCTCCCTGGCCTTCGTTATATATATAGGCTGCTATACAGTTCAGCAGCTTGGGATTGTAAATAAACATCCCGAACGTGAAAGAATGTATGTTTTAGGAATGTCAGACAATTATGGAATGACATGGGGCTTTCCTGCCCTTATACGCGACAGAATACCAGAGGTAGAGCAGGTTGCCGAGTATTATCCTTCGATGATTTCGAAAGGTAGCGGCGGCATAATGGAATGTAATGGAAACAAGACAATATACGATTCGGAGATTGCTGTAGACAGTACGTTCTTTAAGATGTTTCCAGACATAGAATTCCTCATGGGCAGTCCTGAAGTTCTAAATGAGCACGATGCGGTAATTCTTACCGAGAGTTTTGCACGCAGACTATTTCCCGATGGAAATTTTAAGCGCGTCACTACTAAGACAAAGACTGTTATAGCCGGTGTCATTAAGGATTTAGATAATTCGCTGTTCCCTAATCCTGACGTAATATGTGGTGCAGAGAGTAATTATTCTCCACGAATGTATGCCCCGGAGTTTGATATGATTGGCTGCTGCATTCCTATCATTAAGGTTCGCGAAGGAACTGACATGAAAGTTCTTTATAATAAGCTGGAGAAAATATGCAGGGAAGTATATCCTGACATGTATGGCTCTTATTTTTATAAGAAGTTAGAACTCACACGATGGGATAAGATATATTTCGGACATCCGTCATGGGCATTCAATCACAGTTCGTATGACGACATGATAGTTCTGATATGCGTAGCTCTTTTGCTGCTTATATCTGCAATAGTAAACTTCATCAATCTCAATACGGCGCTTGTTGGCAGCAGGGCTAAGGAGATGGCTGTACGCAGGCTGTTAGGCTCTTCGGGCAGGGACATCATGTTACGTTACTTTACAGAGTCGTCGATAATCGTAACGACTGCAATGATATTGGCAGCTGTCATTGCTGTATGGATTGCTCCGTATCTTGACAGTCTTGTATCGAACGTCATAAAAGTAGATATATCGTTTAAGCCATTGTACATTGTGTGCTATGTGCTTGTTACGCTCGTCATTGCATTTATAAGTGCACTCCTCCCAGCGGTTCTGGCATCGCGTTACAAACCTATAGACATAGTAAAAGGTACATTCCGCAAGGACAGCAAGCGTGTATGGAGCAAACTTTTCATCATAGTGCAGACTGCCATTGCAGTGTTCTTAATATCAATGTCGATACTTATGCAGATGCAGTTTGATAAGTCTCTGGACCGCGACATGAACTGTAATATTGACAATAAGTTCTCACTGATGTATTCACGATACATAAAAAATCCTCCTTACAGTCTGGATGATAAGCTGCGCGAGCTGCCATGCGTAAAACGTGTGGGAAGGGCAGTAAGCATTCCTTGCTGCAATACTTATACTCAGGTTTCTGAAACAACTACAGGCGAAGAAATATCTTATTCTGTATATACTATGGACAGCACGGTGTTCTCAATGTTCGGTTTCGATAAGATAAAAGATTATAACACACCTCTGATGAACAGTGTATGGTTTGGTAAGACTGCCTTTGCAGCCACGGGATTTGATAATTATAATCATGATATTTCAACAACATTGTCAAAGAAGTCGTCAGGCTTTGATCATACGGCAGGTGTCATAAAGGATATTCCTACAAATATGCAGAACTCTGGTGCAGAAGCAAATATGATAGTAGCTGTACAGGATTTATCTGAAATGCCGTTATGTAATCTTGTTATAGAAACTGTCGGTGATAAAGAAGAGGCACGCAGACAGATAGAGAATGTAGGACGTGATTATATAATTAAGGCAGTGGGCTGTGATGTAGAACCCCTATACTGTGATTTCTTAACAGACTTGCGTCGTAAGGCTCTGGAGACAAGAGAAAACGGAATGCGTCTGATACAGATGTTCATGATACTTGCAGTGTTAATTTCAATGCTCGGAATGCTTGCAATGAGTATTTACGATGCCCGCAGCCGTGCCCGCGACATGGCACTGCGTAAGGTATATGGCAGTACTGTGTTAAGGGAATCTGTCAATGGCGTTGCATCATATATAAAGTATGTGGCAGCTGCATGCATCATCGGAATACCATTTGCTGTGTGGGTGGGCGATAAGTATCTTGAACAGTTTATAGTAAAGGTTTCAGGTTACTGGTGGATATACGTCGTAACCGTAGTTCTGATAATCTTCATTGCCATAATAACTACGTTCTGGCAGATATGGAGTGCGGCAAAGGTTAATCCTAAGGATGCATTGAATAAAGAATAATCAATAATGAATTAAAATATAAAAGATATGATAAAAGTAACAGATTTGTGCAAGACATTCAGCACTGAGGAAGTAGAGACAATAGCATTGGATAAAGTATCGTTCGAGGTAAACGAGGGTGAGTTTGTGGCAGTCATGGGTCCTTCGGGATGTGGTAAGTCTACGCTGCTTAACATCTTAGGACTCCTTGATAATCCTACTTCGGGAAGTTATTCGTTACTTGGCAACGAGATGGCTAAACTTAATGAGAACAGTCGTACTAAATATCGTAAGGGTAACATAGGTTTCGTGTTCCAGTCGTTTAATCTTATTGACGATCTTGACGTGTTCGATAACGTAGAACTGCCGTTAAAGTACTTAGGCGTCGGCAGTACAGAACGCAAGCAGCGTGTAACCGAAATCCTCAAGCGCATGAACATGTGGCATCGTGCAAAGCATTATCCGCAGCAGTTGTCGGGTGGTCAGCAGCAGCGTGTGGCCATAGCACGTGCGGTAATTGCAAGTCCTAAACTTATACTTGCCGATGAGCCTACAGGTAATCTGGACTCTAAGAATGGCAAAGAAGTCATGGACCTTCTGTCTGAACTTAATCGCGAAGGCACGACAATAGTTATGGTAACGCACTCGCAGCGTGATGCCTCGGTTGCAAGTCGTATAATAAATCTATTTGACGGTCACATCGTTAATGACGTCAAGAATGAACTTTAGCTATTATGAAAAGCTTTATAAAATTTATAAGTCATAACAAGTTATATACCTTAATAGAGGTCGTGGGCATGGCTATAGCCATTGCCTGTGTAATCTTCATCGGTAATTTTGTAATTGATGATTATCAGACCGACCGGACAATAAAGGAAGAAGGAAATATATATGTAGCAGAGAGCGATGGCTACTTCTGTATGACTTATTCGGTAAAGGATGTTATTTCTGATAAGTATCCTGAGATAACCGACATGTGCCGCATAATGTATACTAAGTCATTGAATGGCGTTGACATGAAGATGATTGTCAATGGTGATTCAGTACAGCAGAATGCACTTGTTGCAGATGATACATATTTTCAGTTCTTTCCCGCAGAACTCATTGATGGCGATAAGGATAAGGTGCTGTCAGGACATTCGATAGTAATGTCGCAGTCTTGTGCAAGAAAATATTTCCACGAAGATTCTCCGATAGGAAAGTCTGTTACTCTTGATATTGACGGCAATAAGTTGAATGTCTCGGTGTCGGGTGTATTTGAAGACTGCAAGAACACTATACTGCCGCAGCCGGAGATAATCTATAACTTTGAATGTATCAGACAGCTCCGTCCCGGTCTTATCCATAAGGGAAATTCAACGGTAACTACATTCTTAAAGCTGACAGATAATGCCGACGTAGAGAGTCTTGAGACTAAGATTGTAAGTCAGCTCAGAAAAGATGAATATATGTTCAGCAACGGAATATCTAAAGACTTCCGTATAGCTAAGTTTAATGATATTCCGAGTCTTAACAAGATATTAGTCTGGGATCCTTTCTATAACATTATCGACCCTGACTTCGTAAACGTATTCACTGCTGTAGGAATGTTACTGCTGCTGTTCTCTATAATGAACTATATCTCGCTGACGGTAGCACAGTCGGGCTTTAGGGCAAAGGAGATGGCAACACGCCGGCTCTTGGGTTCGAGTAACGTAGGTATTATCTTACGTTATCTGTGCGAAGCATTACTGCTTACGTTGCTGTCATCGGCAATAGCCATAATGATTGTGTCGTGGCTCTCACCGTATCTCAGTCAGCTCGTAGGTAAGGATATATCGCCGTTTGCCGACGGTGTATGGCAGCTGGAGCTGGTATTTGTCGTTGTCGTAATCATTGTGCTGGCATTGTTCTCCGGAATAATTCCTGCGCTTCTGGTATCACGTTACAAACCAATAGACATAGTACGGGGCGTGTTCGGCAGAACGAGCAAGATGACGCTTGGGAGAATACTCATTACGATACAGGGGCTGATGGCATTTATAACAGTAACCATGGCTTTCATAATGCAGATGCAGGTAAAGCACATGGTAAACAAGCCCATGGGTTATGAAAAGAATAATATCATAAGTGTTAAGTGTCCTGACTATTCTGATCTTTATGTAGACGAGTTAAAACAGCTTGCGTGTGTCGAGAAGATAGGATTCTTACAGGTTGTCCCTATGAGCAGCGGCGGTGCTGTCGGTTCTTTTAATAAGGATGGCGAAGATTATAAAGTTGAAATATTTTATGGTGATGACGAAGCATTTGATATATTAGGGCTGAAATCCATATTGAAGTTAAAGGAACCTGTAACCAATGACATGTGGCTTACCGAAACCGCAAGCAAATATCTTAAGTTTGACAGTGACTCGTCAATGAGGGAATTTGACGTGTGCGGTGTAATCAGGGACTTTAAGAAGGGTAGTGTGAATGACCCTGATGCAGATGTTAATCCGTTGGTATATTATGTCATTGAAAATGAAGGAGGCCGTTACTTCTCGTATTTACGAAACATGATAGTTAAGGTTAAGGGCGATGAAAACGATGCTCTTGCACAGATAAGAAAATTCTATGAAAAACACGAACTGGCAGCAGGCGCAGAACGTATAATCCGTACTTTTAACGAACAGAATGAAAGTCTGTATGGAAAAGAAACAAGAAACTTAATACTTCTTACTGCCTTCTGTTTCATAATAATGATGCTTACATCTCTTGCCATGATAGCCATGAGCACATATTATGTACGTCAGCATACTAAGGAGACGGCTATCCGTAAGATTATGGGATGTGGAAAAATGCAGCTGTTCGTCGGAACTTCATCTAAGTTCTTAAAACTGGTGGCTGCCGCCATAATCATAGGTATTCCGACAGCCTGGTATATTGCTGACAGATGGCTTTCGGGGTACAGTTACCGTATTGACAATGATGCGTGGAGCTATTTTGCAGCAGCACTGATAACGATAGTGGTAGCAGTACTTTCGATAACGTGGCAGCTGATGCGGCTTATCAATACAAAGCCTGTGGATTCGCTCAAGAAAGAGTAAGAATAGCAAGGTATGTTTTTTGATATATTGCAGAAGACAGTGTCTGAAAAACGTGGAAGACAGAATAATATGATTATCCTGCCGCCACGTCTTTAGGATATTTTATGTATTTTTGTATGTCGAACGGAATATAGACGGATATATGAACAAAGGAAAGATATTGGTTGTAGATGATAATGCCGGTGTGAGGGCGGCGCTGAAGATTCTTTTATCAAGGCATTTTGCCGAGACAGAGTTTCTCGCATCGCCTAAGGTTCTGCCTGCACGACTGCGTGACTTTATGCCTGATGCGGTGCTGCTTGACATGAACTTCGATACAGACATTAATACTGGTAACGAAGGACTTTTCTGGCTGTCGGAGATCAAACGACTTAATAAATCTGTCGAGGTAGTGTTGTTTACTGCTTATGCTGACATTCAGCTTGCAGTGGAAGGAATGAAACGTGGAGCTTTCGACTTCGTGGTTAAGCCTTACGATAACGATAAACTTATTGAGACGCTGTCTTCTGCATGCGATAAGGCTCGTAAGGTTACGGCACATGCAGCGAAAACTACTGACAGAGTGATGTTCTGGGGTGATGGTGCGGCAATGAAGCATATACATGACATCACTTTCAGGATAGCTCCTACAGATGCTAATGTCCTAATTACTGGCGAGAACGGTACGGGTAAGGATGTCCTTGCATGCGAGATACATCGTTTATCTGAACGTAACAGAAAACCTATGGTGTCGGTTGACCTTGGTGCAGTTACAGCCGAACTGTTTGAGAGCGAGCTGTTCGGTCATGTCAAAGGTGCATTTACCGGTGCCGTGACTGATCATGTAGGTAAGATAGAGGCTGCTGACGGAGGAACTTTGTTTTTAGACGAAATAGGAAACATTCCTTTAGAGGCACAGGCAAAACTGCTGCGTGTGCTTCAGAACAGAACGATCGTAAGAGTAGGTGACACTCGTGAGATTCCTGTCAATATACGACTGATATGTGCTACGAACAAAGACATTCAGCAGATGGTACACGATGGCACATTCCGCGAAGACCTTTATTATCGTATTAATACCATCCGTCTTAATCTTCCTGCTCTGCGTGAACGTAAGGAAGAGATAATTCCTTTGTCAGAAATGTTTATAAAACGTTATGCCGAAAAGTATCATCGTAATGTAAAGGACATAAGCAGACAGGGGGAGACGGTATTGCTTGCACACTGCTGGAACGGTAATATCCGCGAACTGCAGAACTGTATAGAAAAGGCTGTAATCTTATCATCAGGCAGCGAACTTACTGATAAGGATTTTGATCTGTTACCATCATGTCCGTCTGAAACTGATAAAGAAATATCAGCCGAAGAATCTCTTGAAGATTTGGAACGTAAGGCTATAATTGCTGCAATGGAACATTATAGCGGTAATTTAACAATGGTCGCTAAATCATTAGGTATCAGCAGACCTACGTTATATGCAAAGTTGAAGAAATACGATATATAATGACTAATACGTTCTGTATCATATTAATTGTTATTGCAGTGGCTGCCGTGTCGGTTACTGTTGCCGTTGTTCTGACGAAACTAAGCTTGAAGCGTAAAATATCGTTCATGCTCGATGCCCTTGAAGATGGTGAGACCGGATTTAAATATAGCGAGAAACGATTCTCTGTATTTCATTTAAATCATACACTGAACAGACTGCGTTTAATCTTTGATGCTGAAATGAAAAAGATTAACGAACAGAACAGATATTATGGCAATATGCTGGATAACATAAGTACAGGTATCGTTGTCGTTGATACAGACAGACTGAATGAAGGAAAGGTGTTATATTGTAATTCTGCTGCAAGTAATCTCTTAGGTGTTCCATCGCTCGTAAACATCCGTCAGCTTGATGTCGTTTCAAACGAACTTCGTAAGGCTTTTGAAGATGTCGGCGGTAATCGTGAGATGCGTGTGAGTTATTATAATGAACGTAACCGAATAACCGTTTCGCTTACTTCGGCAGAATCTTCTTTTAACGGCAGGGACGTAAGAATCATTTCTTTTACTGATGTGGAGCATTCTGAAGAACTTTCATGGATTAAACTTGTACGTGTGCTTAATCATGAAATCATGAATACCATAACGCCTATAGCTTCTTTAAGCGATACGCTGTCGAAAGATATTAAAGAAGGAAATATCAATAAGGAAGATTTGAAGAACGGACTTGATACCATATCGTCTTCATCGCAGGCTCTTATTAAGTTTGTCAATAACTACCGAAATCTTACACGTGTAGCCGCGCCTGTAAAGAAACCTTTTTATGTACGCGAACTGATAGATCATGTTCGTCAGCTAACAGATAATCAGCTGAAAGAAGCATCGGTAAACTTTACTTATAAGGAGAAATCAGACGATGTTCTTCTCTATGCCGACTTTACACAGATATCACAGGTTATAATTAATCTTGTAAAGAATGCTGTTCAGGCAGGAGCCACACGCATTGCAGTCGAATCTGTGATAAATGTAAACGAACAGGTTATAGTATCTGTATCTAATAACGGCCGTCCCATTAGTTCGTCATCGTGTGATGAAATCTTCGTGCCTTTCTATACTACAAAACAGAATGGCTCCGGCATAGGTCTGAGTCTGTCACGGCAGATAATGCGCCTTCATAATGGTTCTATATCATTGGATAGAAGTGATGAAAAGATTACTACATTCAGCATTAGGTTCAACTAACCCGATGCTGAATGTACTGCGATATTTAGAATTAGGCAAACTGTTCGTTCTCTTTGGGTAATGTCTTGGAAAGAATGATGTATCCTATTATTCCGGAAAGAACGGTTCCTAACAGTACACCCATCTTGGCCTGGTTCAGCATTACTTCGTTATTGCCAAACGATAAGTTGGCTATAAACAGTGAGACTGTGAATCCTATACCGCCTAACATACATATACCCGAGAGATTCTTCCATGTCATGCCGTCGCCTAAATTGGTGAATCCTATTTTTATGACGAGCCATGTAAACAGATAAATACCGACGAACTTACCAATTATAAGTCCTAAGGCAACTGCTCCTGTAAGCAGACCTATTTCAATGTTGCCGTCTGCATTTGTCAGCGTTACGCCGGCATTGGCAAAAGCAAATAAAGGCATTATAAAATAGTTTACCGGACGATGGAGAAACTCTTCAAGGTACTGCAAAGGAGATATTGCATCGTCTGTAGCAGACTTGATGTTATGCAGTGCTTCTATCTGCTGATGGTTAAGTACTATTCTGTTAGTCTTACATACGGGAATGTCTTTAATGCTCTCGTGCAGACTCTGTACATACATTCCGATTTTTGCTTTTGGTCTTGCCGGTACGGTGAGTGCAACAATTACTCCTGCTATGGTTGCATGAACGCCGCTCTGCATAAACAGATACCATACTGCGGCACATCCCAATGCGTAAAGCCATCTGTATTTAATGCCGCAGATGTTTGATATTGTGAGTATTGCAACGATTACGGCAGAGTAGACGAGATACATCATCTCAATATGTGATGAGTAAAAGATGGCTATTACAAGTATTCCGCCAATGTCATCGACCACGGCAAAGGCTGTAAGGAATATCTTTAAGGACAAGGGAACACGCTTGCCTAACAGTGTAAGTACGCCGAGTGCAAAGGCAATGTCTGTTGCCATAGGTATAGCAAGTCCCTTTTCGGCATCAGTTCCATTTGTCATGAAAAAGAATATCAGCACCGGAACAATCATTCCTCCGCATGCGGCAACAACCGGAAGCATTGCCTTCTTAATGCTCGACAGCTCGCCAACCATTATTTCACGCTTTATTTCAAGACCGACGACAAAGAAGAATACTGCCATCAGTGCGTCGCTTATAAAATCTTTAAGTGTAATGGTATGTCCTGCGTGACTAAAGAAGTTGAAATCTCCTATCTCAAAAGAAATTTTATGATTCCATAACGACTGATACAGTTCGTTTAAGGGAGAGTTTGCTATGATTATTGCTAAAAGAGCGGCTATCATTAGTAGAATGCTACTGCTTACCTGAAAATCAACGATACGCCTGAATGTTTTGTTTAATAACATAAGTCTATGTTTAATTGTTTAATAACGATAAAATATCTTTCGTAAAAGATATTTACGCAAATATACTATTATTTATTCTGTTTCATGTAATTACAAGTGTTATTTTATCATAACAGCGTAACATCATTAATGATTGTAAAACATCTTTTATGCCGGATTTTGTTACGTTTTCGTACATGTGTAACTATCCGTATTCGGACAGTTGTCCGAATACGGACATCTTATAAAATATTCAATATACTGATATTCAGATAGTTCGTGCTATGGTATGATTATTGTAACTAAAAAAGTAATAAGAGCAATACAATAATAAAGATATTATAATCGTAAAATAAATAGCAGAAATTATGATAAAGCAGTATTTAAAACAGGCATTGAACCTAATGCGTCAGGAAAAGTTGTTCTCTTCAATCTATATATTGGGAACGGGCCTGGCTGTATCTATGGTTATGGCCCTGTCCATTGCCCTGACGGTGATGTTTGCGAATGTATATCCCGAAACCAACCGTGACCGTATGCTTATATGCGATTACGGAATGGTTGAGGACGAGAACGGGCAGAGCTTTTCCAGTTTGTCTACAAAGACCATTCATAAATGTTTCGACGGAATGAAGGATGTCGAAACTATGTCGGTACTGGCAACATGGAACGACAAGGGAAAAGTGCAGCTCGACAGAGGCAGAGAAATGACGATTAATAGCAGACACGTTGATGGCAACTTCTGGAAGGTATTCTCTTTCGATTTCGTTAATGGCCGCCCGTTTACCGATGCTGACCTTAATGCAAAGAAACATGTAGCAGTGATTTCAGAATCGCTGGCAAAGAACACCTTCGGTTCTACCGATGTAGTGGGCAGGGACATATCGTACGACTTTATTAAATACCGTGTCGTGGGAGTAGTAAAGGATGTATCAGCCATCACCCGACTGAGTTATTCGGACATATGGTTCCCTTACACCTGTTATAAATACATCGATGAGGATGGAGAAGAAGTGTTAGGAAACTTCGCCGCCTATATATTAGTTAAGGAGGGCGCAGATATCAAAACTGTACAGAAGGATGCACGGCAACGCATCAATCGTTTTTCGCAGTCTTTAGGCAAGGGCTCAAAGTTCTGGTGTATGGATCGTCCTTATACACACTTTGAGAACTTCTTTGCAGAGCGATCACAGTTTCCGGTAGACTATACCAATGCTGTTATATTAGGTCTTATAGTTGTTCTTATGCTTCTTATTATTCCTGCAGTAAATCTGTCGGGAATGACCGACTCGCGTATGGAACGCCGCTTGGCAGAACTCGGAGTACGTCGTTCGTTCGGAGCATCGAAGGCAACGCTCATAAAGCAGATAATCGTTGAGAATATGCTCTTTACCTTCCTCGGCGGCATCATCGGTCTCATCATATCTTACATCCTGCTCTATGCAATCGACGATATGCTGTTCAATCTCTTAGATTCGATGCTTGCCGAAGGCGGACGCATCATGCTTAATGCAGATATGCTGTTCAATCCCTGGATATTCGTCATCGTTCTCACAGTATGTTTCGTTCTTAATCTCTGTTCGGCACTCATTCCGGCATGGAGGGCATCACGCCATCCCATAACCGAATCGCTGCATCCCATGGTCGGTGCCACGATGACAGAGGGCAGGGGTATGAGTTTCTTTACACGTATCCGCAAGAATGCATGGATAGGAATCGAACTGATGCTTGTATTCGCACTGATGTGGTTTATCACCGATTACCTCTTTATAATGGGATTTAATCGTAATTTGTCGGCACACATGGATACCGACCGTGTGTGGAAGATAGAAATTGGAATGCTTTCAGAAACTAATCCTGATTACGATTCTGCGGCAGATAGTGCGGATAGAAAACGTGCTGATTTAGAACTGATATTGAAGGCTGTAAGTCAGTATAAGGATGTTGAACAATCAGCTTTGCTGCTGTCATACGGAATACCTTTTGCCGGCAACTATAACGGAATGATTCTGACAAATCCCAGCGACACTGCAAATAGAATCTGTGTAAACTCAATTAGAGTTTATCCCAGAACGGATTATTTCCGCACGTTTGCATTTACCGATACAGAAGGCAAGCCTGTATCGATGAATGACTTCGATTTCTCTAATCCTAATAATGTTGTTATGTCACAGAGTGCAGCCGATTATCTCTTTCCAGAAGGCAATGCCATTGGTAAGACAATAAATCACGATACTTGGCAGTCGGGTGAGATTGAGACATATAAAGTGGTAGGAATTGTGGGTAATGTAAAACACACAGATTACGAACGTCCTGAGAGTAATATTTATATGGCAGATGATATTATGTTCCACAGATACTTAAGCAATGACATTGCCGTTCGTCTTAAACCCGGAGTATCGGAGCAGACATTTGCTGATAGGTTTATGGAGGATATGGGTAACAAACTGCGATTAGGTAATTTCTATATAAAGGAAATAAAGTCGTTCGAAACAATCCGTGAGGAACTCAACCAAGAATTTGGTTATATCACGAGGATTTCGTTCGGACAGATAATGTCGTTGTTCTTCCTCATCAATATCATCCTCTGCGTTATGGGCACATTCTGGTATCGTGTCCGTATGCGACGTGAAGAGATCGGAGTCCGCATGGCAATGGGTGCAAGCAAAAAGCAGATTAAATGGATGCTGTTCAAAGAAGGTTTGGTATTGCTCACCGTAGCTGCCATCCCCGCCATCTTCATCTGCCTACAGTTAGTTATCGGCCTTTCAAAAGAAACGTTGCATCCCGAATACATTATAGATTATACCGCAGTTCGTTTCCTGATTGCCAACCTGATTACCTGGCTGATTCTGGCCCTGACGATCGTGGTGTCCATCTGGATACCTGCCGGCAAGGCGGTTCAGCTGACCCCGGCTGATGCATTACACGATGAATAAGTCGGAATGTAAAATAATATAAAAAAATAACCGGTAGACATTTGCTTCGTATCAATATAATTTGTATATTTGCTGCGTGAAATTATAAATTATTTACTTAGTTACTAATATGAATAAGTTGAAAAACATTACAAGTAAGACATACAGAAATGCATATGATAATTTAATATGGTTAAATTTCATTATGGGCATTGTAGATAGAATCTGGGATAATTATATTTTGACCATAATTGGTTATATCTTAGTGTCTTTATTCTATCTTACTTTTGCTGCGGCACTCATTAAAGGATGGTTTGAAACAAGGAGTATGAAACAGGTGTATAAGGACAATAAATTCATGATTATACTTCTCGCTATTATATATGCCGTAGGGCTTATATTACTTATGTTAATTCGATGCAGATAATATAAAATCTGTTTGCGTAAAAAAGACTTTCTATAATTTATTATATCAGTATTTGCATAATACTGTATAAAACAATAAAAGACATCAGATAAAATTTCTGATGTCTTTCTTTATATCATTACTTGTTATCAAGATTTAGTTTCTTACGATAATACGAGTTGGCAGTGTACAGAGCAGCAGCAGGGTTGTTGCCCGTTACACGGTCCTTTGTTACAAGAGTGGTAACGTAAGCGTCTGAGTATTTATAAAACAGACTGTCGTGACCGACGCATAAACCAATTACGACGTTAAGGTCGGTCTTTTCCTTATTCAATAATCGGGCCTGTAGGATAGGGTTGCACATTGCCGGACCTATATTCTCACATTCCTTTGGAATCCCAATAGACGATTTAGCCTTGCCTGCAACCTTACATATCACTGCGTATGGCTCAAAGCCGTTGGCACGCAGAATCTTAGCAAAGATACGTGCCTCGTTAATTAGACCAATACAGTTGGCTATGCCAATCTTATGTGCTCCGATCTTGCGTGCAAATTTCATAATCTCCTCCACACGGGTAAGCTGACAGTAACCTTCATATTCCACTTCGGCACTGGCAACCATTATCTGATGATTACGGTCGTCATTGTAGCGTTCTACAGCCCATTCCAAATCTTTAGGGTCTAAATGTGTAGTCAGACAGAAGTCAGGGTAGGTGCGTACCTTGTATTTACAGTTCTGAGTACCACAGTCAACACACGATAGTTTGTGTTCATTATCCATAATTGTTCGTATAAATGTTTCTTCAGTTACAAAGATATATGTTTTAAAATATTACGGTATACTTTATAAGTATAAACAAACATAGCATTTATTTAATAGAGTTAAAAAGCTGATTGAACTTATGAAACGTGATAACGAAAACAAGAACCTTCGGTTATGTACATAACGTACGGACATAAAAAAAGGGATTCCGCTGAATCCCAACCTTTTATTAACCTTAAATCTAATACTATGAAAAACACGATGCAAAGGTATAGCTTTTTGGGAAATCTGCAAAACTTTAATTCAAAATCTGTGCCATGAACGATGTTTTTTGATAAAAATCAATCAAAACATCATAAAATGACTATTATTACTCTATCAAAAGAATGAACTGGATACAAAGTTTAAAGCAGATGACATTACATATTCAGAGCATTCTTCCATCCATAGAACTCGAATATAGTAAATTCCTCTAACATCTTTCTCATTTCTTCTTTTGTCATCTTATGAATAATAATCTCTTCGAATGTAGAGAACATTAGTAATGTATGCAGACGCATTGTCGCATCACATATATCGGCATTCATCTCAGGATGGCGGCGCTGGTTGTTTGCAAGGAAAAGACGAGAATCGTGAACAACCCTTTCAGTTATGTCATATTTGTAATTCTCCAGCGAAGAACCCTGGGCATTAAAGAGAAGAATTTTTAGCAGAACACGTTCGGTGTTTACGAACAGCATGAACTTATCTATTGTTCGTTCAATAAAACCATCCTCAAACTTAGATTCAATCTTACTTTCAGGTGTCATGCTTTCAGTCATATATGAGTTTAGTTCTTTCATTAGCGGGCTTAGTACCTCGCAGAACAGTTCGTCCTTTGATTTAAAATATGAATATATCGTACCAGACGTTATACCTGCATTCTGTGCTATTCTTCGTATGGATGCCTTTTCAAACTTGTACTGACTGAATTCGTGACGTGCCGAGTCTAATATGTTCTGTCTTATGTTGTCCTTTAATGTCTGCATATTCTTTAAGTAATAATCTACAAAGATAATATGTAGACGACAAATAAAAAAATATCCCAACAGATTAAATAACCTGTTGGGATAAGTAACGTATAAATTATAACACTTTGTGTTAGTCGCAGAAACGTATGTCAGTTATTGAGCCCTGAACTTTCATTACAGGAGTCTTGCTGCATTCGCCAGTCTTTCTGTTGTAAGTAAACAGACCGGTGCCAGCCGATTCGGTAACAAGTCCGAAGTATACCAAATCGTTTTTATGAGAAATTGCGCAGCTGTAACCGTTAGTACGGGGAAGGTCGATAACCTTTGCTGTGCAGTTATAGAGGTCGGCCTTGAAGCTGATGTTTGTTTTATCGTTGATGTAGTCGGCACCTGTAGCAGAAGCATAAGCAGGGCAGTAGCCGAAGAAATAGAACTCACCGTTGCCGGCATAGTGAGAAGAAAGAACATACTGAATCTTGTTGCCCTTTACATCAGGATATTCACGATCTGTGAAGTTGAAGCAGTAGCTCTTGTCAAATTCTGTTTCGCCGTTCTTAATACGGAGCAGACCGCTGTGATGTCCGGGAACATATCCGTATGAACCCCAGCAAGGAACATAAAGGTCGTTCTTCTCATCAACGAACATTCCGCATACACCCATTACTGTAGCAGACGAAAGACGCATGTCGCTAATCATCTTTATAGGTTTGTCTGTCTTTGTATCAATAAGCAGAACGTAAGCACCAGTCTTACAAACAGGCATGTTATCAAACTGACACAGACCTACATAAAGGATGTTGTCACGTATAAAGAGACCTACGGGGTTAGGAGTGTTTGAACCATTAACGCCCCACTTAGTATCAACGAGGTCAATCTCGCCAGTACGTTCCATTGTCGTAGGGTTAAAGATAACAATCTTGTTTTCTACGGGAGCTGTGGCATAAGCCTTAGTCTCGTTCATTACAATCATGTTGGCACACATCGGAACTACACGGTCAATCTGAACTTTTCCAGCCTGTGTAAGAGTTCCGTCATTGTTACGGATATATTTTGTAACATTGGCATCCATTGTACCGCCGATGGCAAATACCCAGTCTTTGTAAGTGCAGATGTAAGGAGTACTTTTCTGTTCGTGGGCATTAGTGAAATTAACTTCAGTTACATTTTCGTCCTTAACTGGAATGATGTAACCCATAGAAGCAGTAGGAGCCATGTCGACTGCAAGCATCATTTTAGCCTTACCGTCATTAACCTCCGGTTTTTTTGTGTTGTCGTCATCATCGTCGCTGCACGATGTGAATGCGAGCATACCGCAGAGCATGCATGCTGCAAGAGTAAAGAATTTACCTGTTTTCATTTTATTAATATTTAGTGTTTTATTTATTACCATTTAAGAGTCGTAAAACGAATCTTTGCTGCGATAGTTCTTCCTGCAAGCGGGAAGTTAAAGTTTGTCATCTCGTCGGCATCTAAGATGTTATGACATTCCAGACCGATTATTATCTTACGGTTCATAAAGCCATATTCCATTCCTAAAGTGTGAATGTGAGTAGAAGGAATCTTGAAGTCCTGGTTCTTGCTTAACTCGAAACCATAATAATATTTGTCAGTATAACCGCCTTCGTAATAGAAACGCGTGTACTGTCCTTTACCTCCGAACAGATTATCCTTACGATAGTCTGCCATCCAGTTAAAGTAGAGTACAGGAATATGCGGAAGTTCCATCTTGTAAGTCATGCTCGGTGTATGAGTACCATAAATATATTTAGAATGGTCGAGAGATTTCTGCCATGTACCGTTCAGAGAAACGAACCAGTTGCGATTGATGTCCCACTTAATTTCAGCATCGACGCCATATAGCAGAGCCTTTCCTAAGTTCTGATATTTAAGATACCCGGCCTGAGATAACAGATACATCATGTCCTTGACGTTCATCATATAAGTATTAGCCTCGAATTGCAAGCGTGATGTCTGATTATAGTAATGGTCGTAGTATATACCCACGTTATAATTATCAGCCTGTTCTGGATTGAGACCAACGTTTGTCATTGTTTTAACCCTGTCGCCCAAAACCTCTTCGTAACGCGGCAGACGATAGTTATGTTCAAAGGCAGCTTTTAGGAACAGATTCTTTGCAAGGTCATATTTCAGTGCAAGACTGTATCCGAAGTAATTTCCAGTACGTTCGGAAGTCACAGGCTCAGATTCAGAACCATAAGTAAGGTCAACCGTCTTGCCAGATATACCATAATAATAATGTCTTCCGGTAAGAATAGAAGTAAGACGTCCACCAAACCATTTGTTCTGCAATGCCAGTGAAGTTATCATGCCCTTGACGTGAGCCTTCAGTCCGCTGAGGTCTTTCTTCAGGAAATTGTCAGCCACAGTATCGTTAGCCTCCTGAATAACATAACGAAAGTCGTTGTTGAGGTTAATATTCATCTTATTCGGAATAAGATCGTAGCTTAGGTTCAGGTTATATCTGATGTCGTGAGTCTTATCGTCAGAGAAGTTAGGAACACTGCCCACCTCGCCTCTGAAACTGTTAGGACGTTTATTACCTTCAAAGTCGAATACATACGAAGAAGTATCATTGAGACATGAAGTTATGTATATGTATTTGGCATCAAGTTTCAATTTAAGTCCTTTTGTTAGAAATCCGTTTTTCTCAAAGTTAAAACTACCGCCCAGCGAGTTCGCTTTAGTGTAAGTGTAACGAATGTTAGTGTCTATGCCCTGCATCTCCTTACGATTATTCAGACCAAAGATTTCAAGAGAAGCCTTATCGAAATAAGTATCCATAAAATCGAAAGAAAGAGCATACGTAGCCTGTTTCAGTCCGTCATGGTCGCGCTTAATCTTAAGTCCCTCAATAAATGGTGACATCATGGTATAATCGTTCTCTGCAAGAGTACCGCCGAGGTACAGAGACATTGCAGTATGAAGTTTGGGGAAGTAATGACGTCCCGTTACACTTGCATCATGAACACCATAGCTCTGAATCTTGTAAGCAGCATCAACATAATCCTGGTCGATGTCTATTGTTACGATGTTGATGGCACTTCCAAGACCGTCGCCGCCAAACTCAGGAGGAACGATACCCTTATAAATCTCGATGCGGTCGATAAACTGCAATGGAACATCATCAATAGAGAAGTTTCCGTCGGGAGTGTTCAGAGGATAACCATCCATATAAATCTGTACACGGTTACCTTCAAGTCCGCGAACGTTTATTTTAGTCTGACTTCCGGCACCTCCTGTCTGACGAATCTTAACGCCAGTCTGATGGTTGATGACCTCTTCTATAGAAGTACCTCGTCCGGCAATCTCCCTGCCATCAATGATAGATACAGGAACGCCCTTTTGTTTCACATCGCGTATGCTTTTTCTGTCACCAACGCCAATTACCTCGACACTGCCTAACTGAAGGTTATCCTCCATCGTAATGTCCAGTGTCACGGTCTCATTGTCTTTTATGGTAACCTCTTTCTCGACAGTTCCCATGCCGATGTGTCTGAAGATAATTTTATAGACACCCTGCTTCAGGTTATCAAATACATATCTGCCGTCGGTATCAGTAACTGTAGATCTTTTTATATCTTTAATCTTAACTAATACGCCTATAAGAGGTTCTTTGTCCGAATCACCTTTGACAGTACCTTTTATACACTGTGCCACAGCCGTTACATGGACTATAACACCTAATATCAATAACAAGAAGAATCTTTTTATAATCATTGCATCAGAGTTAAAAACAGCGCAAAATTATTACTGCTTTTATAAATATACAATACCTAATAATGATTAGACATCGTAATATTCTGATATTCAGATATGGAACAGACTAATATTAATCATAATTGTGTTGTGTTTATTTTTGAATGCGTATTATTGAGCAAATGTAACATTACTCAGTAATGGTATCTAAATTATTAATTCTAATATTTTTATTATGCAGCGACGGTTATACGATTAATCTGCACACCAAGCTTATTTAATGCGATTTTAAATAAATATGAAGAGTTGTAAATGTATTGTCAGCTAAATAGTGTATTTTTGTGGCATTGGACAATACGTAACAAACGAAAACATTATGAAGATATCAGTTTATACACTTACCTCATCAATTCATGATCCGAAGGTCATTGAAAGAAACTCAAAAGATTTTATGGACGGCATAGCAGAGGCAGCCGGATGTGAATTTGATGTCAGAGGCGAAGACTTTTCCGATTATAACGATGCAGAGATGTCTGTAATCTTTGTCCGTACAGGCGGTACGGAAGGAAAGTTTAAGAAAGTATTCCCGCAGATAAAAGGATATGTACGTCTTTTAACATCAGGCATGAGCAACTCGCTCGCAGCATCAATGGAGATACTTTCATTCCTACGTCAGAATGGTCGTCAGGGAGAGATTCTTCACGGCAGTTCCTCATACATTGCGCAGCATCTCAAGACCGACTATATAGTAGAACAGGCACGTAAAAAGCTTAATGGTGCTCGATTAGGAGTAATAGGAGCACCGTCCGACTGGCTAATAGCAAGCAATGCCGACCGTGATGCCGTACGTTCTAAATTAGGAATAGAACTTGTAGACATCAGGATAGAAGAACTCGTAGACGAATATAATAAGATAGATACATCATCAGAAGAGTGGGAGAACATAAGAAAAGAAACAGCATTCAGACAATTCGATGATAAAGCATCGGAGATGCTGTCAAAGTATCGTGACGGAGCTTTTAAGATTTATCTTGCCCTTAATAACATAATAGACAGATATCAGCTCAGGGGATTCACTATACGATGTTTCGATCTTCTCACATCTATAAAGAATACAGGATGTGTGGCACTTGCAATGTTCAACTCACGAGGAATAATTGCAAGTTGCGAGGGCGACATACCTGCGATGCTCACCATGACTATAGGTCAGGCTCTTACAGGAACTACAGGTTTTCAGGCTAATCCGTCGCGAATAGACGTAGACAGAAACGAAATAACATTTGCCCACTGTACCGTACCTCTTAACATGGTAAGGAGCTACACGTACGACACACACTTCGAGTCGGGCATCGGCATAGGTATAAAAGGAGAGTTTGAAACAGGCAGCGTAACGATAGCAAAGGTATCAGGCGACATGTCACGTTCATGGTTCTGCAATGCCGAACTTGTGAACAATCTTTCCGAACGAAACCTATGTCGCACACAGATAGTGCTCAGAGGCGAAGGATTTGCCGATTATTTCCTAACAAAGCCTATAGGTAACCATCATATTATCTTTAATGGTGATGTAAAGCAGCTCTTCGATACTTTTATGAAGAGAATATGATTAATGTTGCCCTTAATTACGAAAAGAGCATTAACTTTGCATTTAAATGTATAATATCATTAAAGTAAAAAAGATGAAGATTATCAAAATATTTCTATTTGCGGCAATGCTTGTCGTAACGTCATGTTCCAAGGACAAGGTACTGCCCGAAGAACTGATAAAAGAGAGGGTAGCCACAATGACCGAGATGGCCGAACTGGGAACTGTGGAATATACCATCAGTAAGATAATTAAGGCAAACGATAATAAAGCTTTCTATACAATAGGAGACAGAAAGATATTATTTTCGTGCAAGGCTGTGGTAAAGGCAGGCATAGACCTCAAGGATTTTACTGCAAGTAACGTGAAGTATAACAAGACAACCAATACGGTAAGCGTTATGCTGCCGTCGCCGAGAGTTCTTTCTTTCAGTGTTCCTCCGAAGGACATAAAGCTTGAATACGTAAAGGTAGATTTCTTTAGAAGTAACTTCTCGGCAGAAGAAAGAAACAAACTTCTGCGACAGGGTGAGGCAGACATAAAGGCTGATATTCCTAATATGGGCATCGTAGAAGAAGCTCGTAAGAATGCCGAGAATTTTGTAAAGACTTTGTTCGGCAGCATAGGCGTAGAGAATGTAAACGTAATTTTTATGTAACGGAAGGAACGGATCATGATAAAGAAGGCATTAAAGATAAAACTTTATATAGTTACCGTAATATTAATAGTTGTCATTACAGCAGCATTTGTATTAAGCAGAAATCCTTTTAAATGGGATTTCAATATATTTGGCGGTGAACTTGAGATTGACGAAACAGAAAACGTTATAGAAGAGATAAGAAAAATATCAGAATTCACTACAGCCTGTTATTATCAGGAATTAGTGATAAAGGACTACAAGTCTGAACCAACTATTCTTGATAATGTGTCTAAGGCCATGCATCTCGGCGGTGACTCATGCCGTTACGAACTGGTACTCATAGCCAAGGGGTCAGTACGTGCAGGATATAATCTTGAGAATGTAGGTAAGGATGACATCAGTGTCAGTTCTGATACCATCACCGTAACGCTTCCTCATGCCGAAGTGCTCGACGTTATAGTTAATCCTTCGGACTGCGAAGTCTACACAGAAGAAGGAAGCTGGACGAACGAAGAAATAGCTCAGGTTAAGTCAAAGACTTCGGAGAAACTGAGACGCAATGCCCTGAAAGGCGGACTGCTGGAAAAGGCTGATAAGTCAGGTGTCGATAAGATAAAGACACTTTTCAAATCATTCGGATTTAAAGTTGTCAGGGTAAGTTTTAAAGAAGAATAAGTAGATATGTATTATTCGTCGGCAGAATTAAAACGATACATTTAAAATAAAAAGAAACTATAATTACAATCTGTTACAGTAACATTGTGATTATAGTTTTTTTGTTTCTTGCAGTGTCGCTATTAACAGGTAATTTAATTCGTTCCGGCATACTTATTTCCATCGTAAAAAGTTTACAGACTGCGTCGGTAAATGCACGTACTGTACGTTTTATAATATCCGTTTCCGTACAGATGTACGAAAACGTACATACCCGTTAAATGCCAATAGTCTGATAAACAGACACTTGCAATTATGGCACACATGTTGTAAGATAATTAGCAGGTAATAATTAAAAAATTAAAGAAAATGATTAAACTTACAGGAGTTAATAAGATTTATCGTACAGACGAGATTGAAACACAGGCGTTAGAGAATGTAAACCTTGAAGTAAAGAAAGGCGAGTTCTTAAGTATCATGGGACCTTCTGGTTGTGGAAAGTCTACGTTGCTTAACATCATGGGACTGCTTGACACCCCCACGAGCGGAACGATAGAGATTAACGGAACAAACGTCAGCGGAATGAAAGACAGCGAACTTGCAGCATTCCGTAACAGAACCCTCGGTTTCGTGTTCCAGTCGTTTCATCTGATAAACTCTTTAAACGTGTTAGATAACGTAGAACTGCCGTTACTGTACCGCAAGGTAGGAGCAAAGGAACGCCGTCGTCTGGCAGAACAGGTGTTAGAGAAAGTAGGACTGTCTCACCGTATGCGTCATTTCCCTACACAGCTGTCGGGTGGTCAGTGCCAGCGTGTGGCTATAGCACGTGCCATCATCGGTAATCCTGAAATAATTCTTGCCGACGAGCCTACAGGTAACCTTGATTCTAAGATGGGTGCCGAGGTAATGGATATTCTAAAGAGACTTAATAAAGAGGACGGCCGCACAATCGTTATGGTTACACATAATGAGGAACAGGCAAAGCAGACACAGCGAGTTATAAGATTCTTCGATGGCCGTCAGGTAGAATAGGAGGTTACTGTTATGATAAAGCAATATATCAGACAGGCGTGGACGCTGATGCGGCAGAATCGTCTGTTTACGGGCATCTATGTACTCGGTACAGGATTATCCATTGCATTCACGATGATTCTGTTTATCATCCTCTACATCAAGTTTGCCCCGATTTATCCCGAATATAACCGCAACCGCATGCTTGTTGTCGGTCCCGTGACAGTCCTGGGAAAGCACGATGCCACAAACTCGACAAACATAGGTGTCAGTCCTAAGTGTGCCGATTTGTTCCGTAATCTTCCACATCTCGACAAACTGTCTTTATGCTGTCCGCTGCACAATGGTTTCAATAATAAGGTATTGATACCCGAACTTGACAGGGAAGAACCGGCATCAATAAACTTTGTGGATGCTGATTATTGGAAAGTGTTTACATTCGATTTCATTAGTGGAAAGCCGTTTACCGAAGCAGCGGTTAAGTCAGCCTTACCTGAGGCAGTCATTACCGAAGACATGGCAATGCGCATATTTGCAAGAACTGACGTTTCGGGAAAGAATATCATCCTCGATGGTGGAGAAGTAAAGATTATGGGTGTGGTAAAGCGAGTTTCTGCAGCAACTCCAAATACGGCAGCCGATATATTTCTTCCTTACAGCTACTATGGTATAAACCAAGTTGATGACAGGCAGGAAGGACTGAAGGGAAATTTCATCTGTTTCCTTCTTGCAAAGAGCGAGGGCGATAAGGATGAATTACGTAACGAAGTGATTGAGGCAGTAAAGAAATACAACGATGCCGATAAAGATTATACCAGTGACTTAATGGGGCAGCCTGATGAATATTGGAAGAGTTCGCTAAGAGGTGTTGCAGAAGGAGAATCAGAATTGATAAGCATCATCCGTAATATCCTTTATGTCCTCTTTGCCCTGCTTGTCATTCCTGCAATGAACCTTTGTGGTCTGAACTCATCGCGTATGGAAGAACGTATGGCAGAGTTTGGTGTACGTAAGGCATTCGGAGCATCTAATCGTTCGATTATGATGCAGATACTTACAGAGAATTTTATGCTCACACTGATGGGTGGCGTAATAGGACTTGTGTTTGCCTATGCCGTGGCATTTAGCTCTGGTAACCTCATAGTGCATCTCTTTGACAATTTCGTAATGCCTAACTCAGTATCTGCTGACATCACTACAGAAATGCTTCTCAATCCTGCTTTATTTATCAGTGTTCTGCTTATCTGTCTTGTACTCAACGTACTGTCGGCATTCTTACCGGCTATGGCAGCACTGCGTCATTCTATTATTAATGCTATTCAGACAAAGAGATAACTATGATACGATTAATTATAAAACAACTTTGGAACCAGCGTATTCATAACGTATGGATATTCTTAGAAATAATAATAGCAGGAGTATTCTTATGGTATACAGTCGATCCTGCCTTTGTACTCAGTGGTACGCGTATGCAGCCCAAAGGTTATGTTGAGGAGCAGTGTTACGGCATACAGATAGGGATGAAAAATCCTATGAATAAGAACTACGACAAGTCGGTTACGCCCGAACAGATGATAGAGGCATTAAAGAGGATGGTGTCTGTAGTAAAGAACCTTCCCGAGGTGGAATCTTTCTATCTTTCAAGTAAGTTTAATACTCCCAATGGCGGAAGTTTTAACGGCGTTCAGTTCTTTCCCGACACCACTTCTATTGCGGAAATGAAATATTACCATGCCCAGTGGTGGAACGTATATAATTACGATGGCAGTGATATATTAAAGACATTGAGGTTTACCGATGCCCGCACCGGCATGGAGATGACAATGCAAGAAGGTAATAACATCTGTTATATTTCAGATAATGTTGCCAGAAATATGTTTGGTGATAAAGATGCTGTAAATCAGAAGTTATACGTTGACAGACAAGAGGTTTATACCATCAAGGGTGTATATAATAACGTAAAGACAGAAGAAACGGGAGTTCCTTATGCTCATGTGATATTCTGTGAAAAGGATGATAAGATGGGCTTTCCGTTCCCAATGATTACGGTCCGTTTAAAGGATGATGTCGATGGCGAAGTCTTTGCGGCTGACTTTATGGATAAGATAGCACCAACAATCAAGGGCTGTAACCTATCTGTAGAGAATGTTTGTTCGTTGAAAGAGATGCGCATCAAGAATGGTATTATGTTTAATCTGTACAATCGTCAGGCACTGCAATACGGACTCATTACTTTTACACTCCTCTGTATCTTCTTAGGAATGGTAGGAACGTTCTGGATACGTACCAACACACGCCGGCAGGAAATAGGACTTATGCGCAGCATCGGAGCATCCGAAGCTAAGATAACATCGCAGTTTATGTGTGAGTCATGGCTGTTGGTAACCATTGGATTCGTTGTCTCGATGATAATCGTAATTAATATGCTTGCGGCTGGCAGCGGAATGGCAGTGCCTGAAGGAGGATATGATGTTCGTTCAATGGTAGATATATGGATGTTTCACGAGATACCACATTTCGTACTGGTTACATTAATATCTTATCTTCTTCTCCTTGTAATATCATTGATAGGAACATACATTCCCATACACAGGGCTTCTAAGGTTCTTCCTGCCGATGCTCTGAGGGACGAATAATAAAAACTGAACATAAAATGCTATCACAATATTTTAAATCAGTATGGCAGCAGTTACGCCGGCAGCCCGTAATCAGTGTGGTTACGGTTGCGGGCACTGCGCTTGCCATCTTCCTCATCATGCTTGTGGTGATGATTGAGCAGGTACGCACGGCTCCGTTTGCTCCTGAGAGCAATCGAGACAGATTTCTGCATACATACTGCTTGCTTTATAGTGAAGATAATGAGAAGACTAATTCTATTTCGCCTATGAGCAAGAATGTATTTGACGGACTTTATGGTAATCTGAAAACTCCTGAGGCAGTAACATCGTATATATTCATAACATCAGCACAGCTCGTATCTGTTCACGGCAAACCTTCTTTCTCTGTTGATGTACGCGGTACCGATGCAGACTACTGGCGCGTGTTCGACTTTACCTTTGTTGACGGCAGACCGTTTGATGAATCTGAGTTCAAGGCCGAACAGAAAGTTGCCGTTATTACAGAGAGTATGGCTCGCCGTCTGTTCGGAACAACGAAGTGTGCCGGACGCGAATTTCTTATGGCATACTCTCCGTTTAAGGTCTGCGGTGTGGTAAAGGACGTGTCCACGCCGGCTTATTACGCCTATGCTGAAATGTGGATGCCACATACCCTGAACCATGATTATGAAGAGTTTAGTGGTTCTTTATCAGTAACAATTCTTGCAAAGGATAAGGATGATTTTCCTGCAATACGTAATGAAGTAAAGAATCGTTTAGCCAGTTATAACAGCAAGATAAAGGACACAGGTGTCAAAATAAAAGATTTTGATCAGCCATACGAACAGCGTAAGGCATCAAAAGTAAGCTTGTCCAGAAACTATGTACCAGATATGGAGAAGGCAGACCGTACAAAGTTTATCGTCTTCCTCATATTACTGATTGTTCCGGCAATAAACCTCGGCAGTATGACGCAGAGTCGTTATCGTCAGCGTATAAGTGAGATAGGCATACGCCGTGCTTTTGGCTGTACACGTATGCAGCTTATGTCACAGCTCATAGGCGAGAGTCTTATAATTACGCTTGCAGCCGGTATCGTCGGGTTAATCCTCTGCGTACTGTTTTCGTATGCGGTGTCCGACCTGCTGTTCATACATACACTCCCGTCGGTTACATTGAATATGCCCGAAGTAAACATCATGATGCTTCTTCATCCCTCGACATTCCTCTGGACACTGTTTTTCTGTTTTGTCCTCAACCTCTTAAGTGCCGGAATCCCTGCATGGCGTGCTTCGCGCATGAATATAGTGAATGCCCTCGAAGGCAGTACTTTTAATAACAGATAAACATCATGATTAAGAAACTATTTACACAGATATATAACGAACGCCTGAGTAACATTGCACTCATTCTCGAACTGCTTGTAGTTAGCGTTGTCCTGTGGTTTGTCATAGATGCCCTTTACGTAAAGTATTCGGTTTATACAAAGCCGATGGGCATTGATATAGAACATACCTATATGGTTAAGTTAGGATACATCGAGCCGGGCGTTCCTGGTTATCATAAATATAAAGATGAAGGAAAGGAACGTACAGGTGAGGTAATGGAGATTCTCGACCGTATTCAGCACCGACACGAAGTAGAGGCTGCGACACTTGTGGCAGGTAACGGCGTGCCTTACGGACTGGGAGAGCAGACTACAGTTCTGACTTACGATACAATAAGTGTGCCCGTAATTTCGAGACTTGCCGATCCTGATTATTTTCGTGTGTTTCGTATTCACGGCTCTCGCGGCGAGACACCTGAAGAGATGACTGAGAAAATGAAGAACGCAGTACTTATGGCATCTGAAGGTGCACTGGATAAATATAGTATAGACATAACATCGTTAATCGGTAAAGATGGGTTTGGTATATTCTCTAACGGGCAGTCATTAACTCTTGGCGGAACGTACCCTATGATACGCAAAAATGAATATCAGGATCCTAACAACAAATATAGTAATTCTGTAATAGTACATTATTCATGGTCCGCTGTATGGGGCTCTGGCGATCCTATCGTTGTGCGCGTTAAGGAGAAAATGGACAAAAACTTTATTGAGAATCTCCGCGCTGATGCAGAGAACCTTCGTGTAGGCAACATCTACATCAGTGACGTGCGCTCTATTGCTGACATGAGGCATAAGGTATTGCAGAAACAGAATCAGGAGACCATGATGTATCTTTTTGGCGCAGGCTTCCTTCTGCTTAATATCTTTCTCGGACTGTTAGGAACATTCTGGTTCCGTACGCAGCAGCGACGTCAGGAGATAGCTCTGCATAAAGTAAACGGTGCCTCATGTGCCGATATTCTTGGCAGACTGATATGTGAGGGCTTGTATCTCGTGGCAATAGCAACGCCGCTGGCAATGCTTATAGACTTTAACATTGCTCATTCTGAACTGAATGCCGTGTATAACGGTACTACGCTTGAACCCTTACGTTTCATAATATGTGTGGCGATAAGTGCCGCGAGCATAATACTTATGATGATTGTCGGAATATACATACCGGCACGCAAGGCCATGAAGATTGAACCAGCAGTGGCACTGCATGGGGAATAAAGTCGGGCAGATTTCTGATACTCTCGTGCTACAAACTGATGTCTTGTAATTTCTGTTTCTTTATAAGACTTCTTTTGTATCACGGGAGTTTTTTGTAGTAGGGACTTATTATTTATCATTATATGGCTTTTACGTTATGCGCTGTTTATCAATATGTGTATAAAAGATATTTTCAGTGACATTTACGTGCCGTTATAATGAGTTATTTCAAAATTATTTATGTATCGTCCGAAATACGCAGGTATAAAAAACTACTGTTTCAGTATGTTTTTCAGTTGGCGTCATGACAACAACAAACAAACACAGGTGTGTTTGCAAACTTTTGTACCTGCAACAGTTTGTAAACATAGGATGTTTACCATATAAACATGCTGTGTTTGGTTGAAAAATCGGGTAAAAAACTCTGAAAATGATGGTTTTTGAATAAAAAAACTGCTGTTTTAGTCTGAAAAATATCTCGCATGACGGTAAACCAGAACATATTTTGTCAGTTTCTTATTTTTTAGAGACTGAAAGCCTTTCCCAGTAAAAGTGACAGATTGTGTAGTTTAAGTATTTTAATATTTATACTTTCGTTTCGTAATATTATTCCGTAGAGTATTTCACGAATATGCCGTTATATTATTAAACAGAAAATGTGGAAGACGATATGCTGCCTTCCACATTTTCTGTTTTTTATTTGCGTTCTTTACCGTGAAATAGTTACGGTTATCTTCTGCTATTCGCTGATAGAAATCTCCGCATTCTTGACACGTTCCAGTAAAACAGGTTTCTGATTCCAATGAAACGGTTTATAATCGTTGTTCTTACGTATTACATTGTTCTTAAATACCAGACCGTCAACCGACTTGGCATATAGCAGGGGAGTATCGAACGTGTCGAATTCGTTATCCTCTATACGTATCGAGCCCTTGCCGTTGCCGTGGAAATATTTTTTCTGTTCTTCAAGATTCGGAATTTCGGGATATATTGATATTACGGCGTTAGTAAACTGAAACATGTTTGTAAGAGCATTGATGAACTTGTTATTGCGAATCACGACATCACGGCATGCGCCTGTCTCAAACCATCCGTTACAGTCACCGCAGAGCAGTATGGCCGTGCCCGAAGTATGGTCGTAGACATTATCCTCTACTACTGTCTTTTTCGGAGAACTGAACAGCGAACCTCTTGCACGGTTGTTACGTATGGTGTTATGTGCAAAGTAAACTTCCGGAGCCCATGTAAGGTTTTCTATTCCGTATCTGTCAGTTTCACTGCCGTCTGCCATCTCCTCATTCTTATCAAGTCCTGTAACATTGCGGTCAAGAACAATCTTAAATAACTTAGCACCGCTTACGGTAGCTGTGTCGTGCGGAGTGATAGATTCTATGGTGTATATACTGTCGTGTGCCTCCATCGTTTCAGACTTTACAAACTGTACCGAGTCGTTTGCAAAACCCCAGTCAAATCCCCATGTCTGCGGATGCATGTAGCTGCATACAAATGTTCTGTCATCCACAATGTCCACAATGTTGAGATATGTGCTGTGTATATTGATGGCATCGTCCATCATGTTCTCGTACAGACCGTTAACCGACGTAATCTTACCCTTGCAGCTTGAAAAATGTGTAGCATCTGCCTGTGTGGTAAAATATCGAGGATCGTCCTTTCCCCTGAGACATACGTTAAAGCCGTCGAGTGTAATATCTTCGCAGAGCTGTGCAATGAGTCCCATGCCGTAAGCATAATGAACCGTAACGTTATTTAATTTAGTGTTCTTGTTGTGTGATAAGAATATGCCGGGAGTGGGGCGTGCATAGTCACGCATGGCAACGACAGTACCTGGAACAAGACGTTCGTCTTTCCATTCGGGAGCATGATACAGACCCTTTTCAACTTCGGTAACACCATGTGTAGAATATGAAAGGTCGCTTGTCTGGTATACCACATGTTTTGTGTCGCCTTCGAAAGCTATGCCCGTAGAAGGACGTATTGCCCATTTGTCGCCATAGTATTCAAACTGACCGTCATCGGCAATACGGTGTTTTACCCACGGCGCCGGACGGAATGTAATGCCAGTATCATCGTTCTTCTCTATCTTTACCTGTGCTATCGTAGGATTGGCAAAGTCAATGCTGAAGTCCTTAAGCACTACATTCTCAGAACGTAACACCGATACAGGCAGCATGATGCCATGAAATATAAACTCTGCACCGTTTCCTTCGATGGTAAGGTTCTTGAAGTCTTCTAATGCAATACCAACTTTCTTGGGATTGTCCTGATCGTGATTAGATATGTAATATTCTCGTTCTGCCGCACCCTCAGGATAGAAATGATACGTTCCTGGCTTAAAGCGTATTACGACATCACTGCCTTCCGATTCCTTGCGTATGGCCGTGATAGCTTTTTCTACTCCGGCAGTTACGCTGGCCTCGCTGCCCGGCTCAACGCCATAGCTGCTCATTTCATACTCTGATTTGTTAGATGAGAAAACCTTTATTAAAGTTACTGTTACTAAGCAACCTATAAATACGGCGATTACTATTAATTTTTTATTCATTGACTTTATTTAGATTTGTATGCAAATATAAAATATTATTATAATAAAAACGACTGATATTGCAACTTTAGATACTCTCTGCATCTGTATGTTTGGTGGGAAAAGACAGCGTAACATATCCGAAATCGTACAATGTGTACGTTATCGTACACCTATGGAAAATCATAAATGTCTGATACATAATCATTTAGTATTATGGCATATATATTGTACTATTATTTATGACATTAATACAAAACAGATGAAACGAATAGCATACATATTGGTGCTGGCAGTAATTACATTGTCGGCTTCTGCACATAAGAGAGAGATAACGCTCGACGAAGCCGTACGTATAGCGCGGGTGCAGAGCGTTGATGCTGCCGTGGCACTTAACGAACTGAAAAAGGCTTACTGGGAATACAGAACGTTCCGTGCCGACCTTCTGCCAGAAATGAATTTAGAAGCCGTGATTCCTTCTTATAACAAAAACTACAGTGCTTATCAGAAGGAAGACGGACAGTATATGTTTCTTAGAAACAACTATATGGGAATGAACGGCACTGTGTCGATTGACCAGAATATATGGTTTACGGGCGGTAAACTTTCACTTACTACATCGCTCGATTATCTTAAGCAGTTTGATGGTAACAGGTCGGAACGTTTCATGTCGGTGCCCGTAGCCATTACACTTACGCAGCCTGTATTCGGAGTCAATCACACACGATGGAACCGTAAGATAGAGCCTCTGCGTTATGAAGAGGCTAAGGCAGCGTTTCTGTCAGCTACAGAACAGGTTACGATGAATACAATAAATTATTTCTTTAACCTTCTGCTGGCTAAGGAACGTGTGGAAATAGCTCGCCAGAACCTTACGAATGCCGAAAAGCTGTACGATGTGGCGAAGGCTAAACGCAAGATGGGACAGATAAGCGAGAATGACGTGTTGCAGCTTGAACTTAACGTACTGGAGGCTCGTTCGGCAATGACGGACAATGAGAGCGACATGAAGAACTGTATGTTTGCCCTGCGTTCGTTTTTAGGTATTGATTCGACGGTAACGTTGGATCCCGTTCTGCCTGAACTGATGCCGGAGGTAATACTTATATACGAAGACGTACTGGGAAAGGCTCTTGCCAATAATTCGTTTGCACGTAACATACGCCGCCGTCAGCTTGAAGCCGATTACCAGGTGGCAGAGGCTAAGGGAAAACGCCGTGAGATAAATCTGTTTGCACAGGTTGGTCTTACGGGTACGGCACAGAATTTCAAGGGTACTTACAATCCTCTGAAGGATAACCAGGTGGTGGAAGTGGGCATACGTATTCCTCTGCTTGACTGGGGTAAGCGACGCGGTAAGGTGAAAGTGGCCGAAAGTAACCGTGAGGTGACGATGAGTCGTCTGCGTCAGGAGAGAATGAACTTTGAACAGGATATCTTTATGCTTGTGGAACATTTCAATAATCAGCAGCAACAGCTGCATCTGGCTGATAAGGCAGACATAATAGCACAGAAACGTTATAAGACTAATGTGGAGACTTTTATGATTGGTAAAATTTCTACACTCGACCTGAACGACTCGCAGGTAAGGAAAGACGAGGCACGACAGAAACATATAAGCGAATTGTTCAGCTACTGGCATTATTATTATCAGGTACGCAGTCTGACTTTATGGGATTTCATCAATAATACTGGCATTGACGCTGATTTTGAACAACTGATAAAGGGATAATACGAATAAAGCATTATATTTGTAGTATGATTTTAATAATAGATGATGATAGTGCGATAAGGTCGTCGCTTAAACTTCTACTTAAACACGAGGGTTACGACACTAAGGCTGTGGCTATGCCGAATGAGGCCCTGGACGTAGTGCGTTCCGAAGAACCGCGTCTGATTCTTATGGACATGAACTTCTCGCTTTCTACAGATGGTAAGGAAGGTCTGAAACTGCTGAAGGATGTAAAGACTCTGCGCCCTGACGTGCCGGTTATTCTGATGACGGCATGGGGCAGCATCGACCTCGCCGTAAAAGGTATGCAGGCGGGTGCTTTTGACTTCATAACGAAGCCGTGGCAGAACATTCTGCTTATGCAGCGTATAGAGACGGCTCTTGAACTTACGGGAAAGAAGGTGCCGACCATGCAGACTGATGTATGCGATGGTTTCGACCGTGCAGGAATAGTGGGCGAGAGTGCTGCCCTGAAAGATATATTAAGAACAGTGAAGAGGATAGCTCCGACTAATGCTTCGGTGCTGATTACGGGCGAGAGCGGTACGGGCAAGGAACTTATTGCCGAAGCCCTGCATCGTAACAGTAAGCGTGCTGCTGCTCCTTTCGTGAAGGTAAACTTAGGCGGTATTTCTCAGTCGTTGTTTGAGAGCGAGATGTTCGGTCATAAGAAAGGTGCCTTTACCGGTGCCGATGCTGACAGACTGGGACGTTTTGAAATGGCTGACAAGGGAACTATATTCTTAGACGAGCTTGGCGAACTGGATATGAGCTGCCAGACAAAGATGTTACGTGTGTTACAGGAACAGACGTTCGAAGTACTGGGTGACAGTAAGCCGCGCAAGGTGGATGTACGTGTGGTATGTGCCACGAATGCCGATCTGCCTGCTATGGTGCAGCAGAAGTCTTTCCGCGAAGATCTTTTCTATCGTGTGAATCTCATAACAATTCATCTGCCTGCATTGCGTGAACGTCGTGAAGACATTCCTCTGCTGGCGCGTCATTTCGCAGACCGTCTGTGTCGTCAGAATGATATGCCTCTGGTGGAATTTTCTAATGATGCCATGGACTATCTGTGCTCGCTGCCTTATCCCGGTAATATCCGTGAACTAAAAAACTTCGTGGAACGTACTCTGCTGGTATGTGACGGACATGAAATAACGTCTGAAGACTTTAAACAGCAGTATCAGCCTGTAGAGTGTTCTGCGAAAAAACATACTTCTTTAGACGGAATGACACTTGAGGAGGTGGAACGACAGACTATCATGGAAGCTCTTGAAAAATATGATAATAATTTGTCTAAGGTGGCACAGGTACTCGGAATAACTCGTCAGTCGCTGTACAGAAGATTAGAAAAATTCGGAATTGACCTATGAAACTGAAATATCTCTTTGGTACGCTTGTGGTTATGCTGCTTACGGTAGGTGCACTGCTGTTTAAGATGACAGTGGTGCAGGGCAGTGTGCTGCTGTTCGTTACCGAAGGCGTGATTTCATGTATACTTATATTCCTTTTTTTCTTTTATCGTAAGGTTATAAAACCTCTTGACAGTATAGCAAATGGTATGGACCTGCTGCGTGAACAGGACTTTAGCAGCAGACTGAAACTTGTGGGACAGAAAGAGGCTGACCGTATTGTCATGGTGTTTAACCGCATGATGGATCAGCTGAAGGAGGAACGTCTGCGACTGCGCGAACAGAATCATTTCTTAGACTTGCTTATTGATGTGTCGCCGATGGGCGTAATAGTTTTTGACCTGGACAATCATATAAGTATGCTGAATAAGGCTGCTGTACGTTTCCTTAATGTTTCTTCGCCCGACGAAGTTATCGGTAAGACTCTTGAATCTCTTTCTCTGCCACTGACTGATGCCGTGGCAAATATTCCGCAGGGGGCTTCGGACACTGTACGCATAGGTGATGCCATGATATACAGATGTTCTCGTCTGTCGTTCGTTGACCGCGGCTTTGCTCATCCTTTCGTATTAATAGAAAGTCTTACTTCTGAAGTGGTAAAGGCTGAGAAAAAGGCTTATGAAAAGGTTATCCGTATGATTGCCCATGAGGTGAACAATACGGTGGGTGGCATAACGTCTGCTCTTGAAACTGTTAAGGATATGCTTGCCGACATGGAAGATGGTGCTGACTTACAGGAGGTAATGACGGTGTGCGTGGAGCGTAGCATGCGCATGAGTAAATTCATAACAAACTTTGCAGATGTGGTTAAGATTCCAGAACCTAAACTTAACGAGGTGTCTCTTAATGAGGTTGTCTCTTCGTGCAGTGTGTTTATGGAATCGCTTTGTAAAGACAAGAATATCTCTTTTAAATATATCCTCAGTGAGGATAATCCTATGGTAAGTCTTGACAGGGCGCTCTTTGAACAGGTATTGGTAAACATTGTGAAGAATGCCGTTGAGAGTATTGATACCTCTGGAACGATAATCATCAGGACGTCATCTTCATCTCCGATGCTGGAGATTGCCGACGACGGTGCACCTATCCCTCGTGATGTGGAGACAAAACTGTTTACTCCGTTTTTCTCTACTAAACCGACAGGACAGGGTATTGGTCTTTTGTTTATTCGCGAGGTATTGGACAGACATCACTGTACGTTCTCGCTCCGCAGTTATCCTGACGGTCTTACTAAGTTCTGTATTACATTCTGATGTATAATTTCTTTACGTCATATTGTGACGTATGGAGATTTTATTTATCTTTGTGGCATATAATGTAAAAAGAACAGTAACACTATGAATAATTTTGAATTCCAAAATCCCGTGAAGCTGATATTCGGTGAGGGACAGATAGCTAAACTTTCTGAGAATATTGCTGACGGTACACATGTACTTATGACTTATGGCGGCGGCTCCATAAAGAAAAATGGTATTTACGATCAGGTCATGGCGGCATTGAAGGGGTGTGTAGTAACTGAGTTTGGCGGAATAGAGGCTAATCCGGATTATGATACGCTGATGAAGGCTGTCGATATATGCAGGACAGAAAAGGTTGATATGCTGCTCGCCGTAGGAGGTGGTTCTATTATTGATGGTACTAAGTTTATTGCTGCTGCCGCAAAGTTTGACGGTGAAGATCCATGGACTATGCTTTCAAAGGGTGCTCCGATAAAGGATGCTATGCCTTTTGCTACAGTTCTAACTCTTCCTGCAACGGCTTCGGAAATGAATAACGGTGCTGTTATTTCACGTCGTGCAACTCAGGAGAAATATGCTTTCGGCAGTCCGCTGCTGTTTCCTAAGTTCTCTATACTTGACCCTACGGCTGTCTATTCTCTTCCAAAGAAACAGATTGCAAACGGTATAGTCGATACGTTTGCTCATACGCTCGAACAGTATCTTACTACTGCCAACCACACCAGAGTAATGGACAGATGGGCAGAAGGTTTATTGAAGACTCTCGTAGAGGTGGCTCCGAAACTTATGCGTCCTGGCAAACTGGAATATAACGACTGTGCAGACTTTATGATTACTGCGACAATGGCCCTCAATGGCTTTATTGCAATGGGTGTAGACGAAGACTGGGCAACGCACATGATTGGCCATGAACTTACTGCACTGCACGGACTTGACCATGGCGTAACTCTTGCAATGGTATATCCCGGAGTAATGCATGTTATGCGTCGTGAGAAGCAGGATAAACTGTTACAGTATGCTGAGCGTATATGGAATATCCACGAAGGCAATATTGACGAACGTATTGACAAGGCCATTGACCTTACTGCTCTGTTCTTCGATTCTCTAGGAATGAAACTGCATCTGTCAGACTATGGAATAGGTGAGGATACAATTCACACTATCGTGGAACGTTTCAAGGAGCGTAAGTGGAATGTCGGAGAAAATAACATCGTAACTCCCGATAAGGTGGACGAAATATTACATTTCATATTATAGACACAAAATAGGCGCAGCATACTCTATGTCGCGCCTATTTTGTGTCTTTTTGTGTCTTGTGAATTGATTATAATCAAAAAATATTTGCAATGGCACGATTTTTGATTTGTAATTTTGGAGATTCCGATAAAAGCTATACCTTTGCATCGTGTTTTTCATAGTATTAGATTTAAGGTTAATAAA
>JAHHQW010000014.1 GCA_020026195.1 Prevotella sp. | reverse complement strand
GTTGTATAATACTTAGGGTCGGAATCTTCCAACTTTGAAGCAATATTTCTTATGTCTTTATATGATATGCTAATTTTATCTTGAATTACTGTATTTTCTAGAATCGCTGCAATTATACTTGAAGAATTAATCTCGTAATACATTTTATTTATTTATTATATACAGAAGTTTCAATATGTAAAACTATTTGACTTTTTAATCATCTGAATACTTTCTGTACCATTTTGTTGGATCATATATATTAAAGTTCCCTTCTAAACAAATCTCAATTAGTTCATTCTCTGAGATCTTCCTAAACACAAATTCATAAAACTCATAGTCATCTGATTTTTCGAAATGCTTTTCTATTAAATTCTCTAATTCTTTTTTCTCTGTTATATGACATGATAATACTATTTCAAAGAATATACACAAACTATATGCAACTCTATATTCTTGATCTTTCGATAAATCAAATTTATTTAATGTTTTAATTAGATAATCTGAAAGTTTTGAACCTAATGGTATAATGGTTCCATATGAACTATGAATAGCATCATACTTTTTATCTGCATTATTAATCTTCACATTACCATCTTTTTGAATAATATATACTAGACTTTTTTGACCGCCTTTAAAAGATCTTTTACGTATCATGTAGTCATTATAATCATTATCTTTTAAGATTATCCATGAATTTTTACTTATTAATTCCCATTTTAAATCTAACCGTCTCTGTTCCGTAACAAGAGATATTTCACTTATCTGAAAATTTGACAAAAGGACTTCGTCCAAAAGTTTAGGGAATCTGTTTTTACATAAAACTATATCATGGTCTTTAATAAAAGATTTCTCATCTCCGTATAAAAGACTAAATAATGAAATTACAGACTTATTAGCAGATTTTATTTCTTTTATTAGGCTATTAGCAGAATTAAAAGCTTCACTTTGTATTGTCCAATAATGACCGATTTCTTTTAAATCATTCAAAGAGTAGAAATATCTATCTTTTTCTTTTTCTACTAATACAACTTTTAAATCTAATATACTTTCTTTCAGAATATCAATATTTATAAAGCTTGAGTCTCTCCAGAACTTCCTTTCTGGATATAAAAATGTATTTAGCATCCAAGAAACTTCATCAGAGACCCATGTTAAAGAAAATTCTTTTCTTAAATTTTTAATCTGTGCATCTATAAATTTAAAATAAAGGCCATAGAGCGTTTTTAATACGGAGGATACGTCTGTACCATTTATCGTAGAACGTGCAACGTTTGTTTTAGGGGCATTTTCTCCAGTCATATTTGCATATGCTACAAAAGCCTGTCTATTAAATCCCGGAGTGTAATTATCTATTCTTATACCCTCTATACTAATACCTAAAGGATCAACGTCATTGTCATCCCAGGACAAAGAATGTGACGATACCATCGTCCATTCATTCATATCCTTATTATAGTGTAAAAGTATGGCCAAATCAATTCCTCTGTCATTAAAGCATTCAACTTTATAACTGCTATGTTCTTTTGAAGACATTTTAGATTTAACCACAGAATCAATCAAGTCATGCGGATTGGCGTAACCAATTTTTGTTGTCTTACCATTTTCTATATAAGAGAAATCGCAATTTGGTATCAATATCCAGTTTTTAAGTATTTGCAATGGATTAAAATCCTTGACGTCAGGACGTACACGAAGTCTTATGGACGTTCCTGTTTCATTGTTTAAAGTTAAGTTGGAATCCTCCTCGCCATGTTTTAAAAGATATTTACCATGAACGTTTCGAATTTTAAGCAACAACGGCTTCTCATCCGGATGCATATTCGTTAAAATGTCAACATCATCTGCTATGAGAAAGCATGTTAGCAATCCTATTCCAAATCTACTTATAGACTTATATCCGGGGTGCTCCTTCTGAAAGTTTGTATCCTGATATCTTGACGAACCAACTTTTAAAAGATGATTTTGAATAATGTCAAGATCCATTCCGGTTCCATTGTCATGAATTATTAATTCCCTTGTATTGCTGTACCAGTAAACTTGAATTTTAGGTACATAGTCTATAACGTCTTTTTTTCTTAATTCAAACTGTTTTACTTTAACAGCATCAATAGAATTCTGTGCAAGTTCTCTTAAAGAGACAGATAGATTATTATATAATGTTTCACCAACAAGCAACTTTAACACTTTGTTTTGATCAATCGTGAAAGAAAACTGATGTCTTTCAAAGTTCTTGGTTTCTATTGTTGAATCGTCTATGTCTCTCCATGGATAATCATAATTCGAAGCATACCTTGTTTTTGCTATTTCATTGATTCTAAAGTTTTCTTTCAATTGTTCTTTTACATATTTGAGATATTCTATTAGTGAAAAGAATCCTTCTTCGTTCTCAAAATATGCACTTACTTCGAACGTATCTTTAGGTAAGCTTTCATCCTGATTCCCATTTTTATCTTTTGCAATTTTAGGAGATACACTTGAAACAGCTGACTGCTTAGCCCATTCTAATTGACTGATAGGATTTGTCGGTGATATGACTTGGAACTCTACAGTTGGAGTCCTGTCACTTGTCATATGCAATAAATCTGCAGTCCTTAATAATAATGCTGCATATAAGACATTTCCTTTTTCTTCTGGAAGCATCCCGTAATGCTGTGAAACTTTATATTTATCCAAATTATCAATATCATCTTTTAAATGACTTGCACACAGCATCGCGATATCCTTTCGAAACAAAGGTTTAAAGTCTTTTACAAGGTTTTTAATTACTTTAATAACATTGTTATCATAGTACGAATTTATTTTTTGATCTCCTAAAATCCACGATTGTATACGCTCTCCATGATTTTTTCGTACATATTCCTGAAAAACAAATTTATCCTGTTCTTCTTGACTTAATGCAGAAATAGAAACTTTATTGTTCTCATTTTCCAGATACTTTCTTTTAAAAGAAAGAAAATCTTTAGACTTTTCCCGTTCTTTGTATTCTCTCTTTGTTACAAGCATGCCTAAATCATGAAAATAAATAGAAAGAACTATCAATAACCAATCGGCCCCTACCATCTTTTTCTTTGTATCTTCTGGTATTATATAGTCCAGTAAAGATAACATCGTATCAATATGTCGGATATCGTGTTTAGTATATTCATCAAATATTTCGTTCCTTCCTATTAATTCCAATAAATCCTTTATATTTGACTTAATATTTAAAAGATTAACACCTTGAAAAGCATCTAAATTACAAGCTTCTAGAGCTTTTTTTTCGGCATAAGATTTTAAGAGATCTCCCATTTCTTCTATATAAATATGTTTTTAGATTTTTATTGATTAAATGATAATATTTTATTAAAAGAACACGGCAATATGATTTATTATAAGTACACTTAAACCGTAAAGATTTTTAATAAAATACTTTTTTTATTCTTCTTTCATCAGCATTTCCTGAATCTCATCGGAGATCTTCAGGCACATGTTGTTGGCATGGATGCACAGACACTTAGAGTGCAGTGTGGGGTTCGACTTTGTTTTGTCGAGGTGACTGATTATCAGGGTATCTAACTTTGAGAGATACGGGGTGTAACCGATTGCCATTGATAAGGGGGCATTGTGAAGGGCGAAAGCTATAAGAATGAATTTATTCAGGTCGCGTTCGCTTAACTTTGCATCGGCACGAACTTCCTGTGTCGGGATGATGCAGTATAAGTTGTAGGCTTTCTCTAACCTACTGTCATACTGGTCGTCTAACATCAGCGTAGAGTTCATGGCGATAAGGATGATACGGCGGAGGGCCTGCATATCTGTGGCATCTACCCAGAAACCATCGTTTGTAAGATCCTCTGACCATTGCCTTATCTGCTCGCGGGCATATATTAGTGATGACGGAGTGTCGTTCTCATCGTCTTCTATCAGACCGTACCACTCTACCAGAATAAGGCGCATGAGTTCGTACTGCTCTGCCTCGGTCATGGTGTCATGGTTCTCTTCTATGAAGCTGTCAATGAGTTCGACGCCTTCGTTGAAATACTTTTCGCTATCGTATGTACACAGCACATTTTCTACAATGAAGAATATCATGTACAGCATCTGTATCTTTTTCACCTTATCGTCGGTGTTATTGTAACGACGGATAAGGATCTTCAAGAGCACTTTTAATTTGCTCAAATAGATGTCGCTGCTGCCATATTCTTCATCAAGGTCATTAGTCAATACCGTCGTGTAGATGGCATAATAAATTCTGACATAGGAGAATATCTGCTGTGTGTTAAGGCCGTTGAATTTTTTATTCTGCAGTTGTCGCAACTGTTCTTTAAAATGGTCTTTGTAAATGTTTTTTATGTTCTGTGTATTCATAAAATTATCAGCGAAGAACTGTGTCGGCTCTTCGAAAAGGACTTTATATGATAATTAATTGTGTTATATTCTTTCAATAAGATCGGGCTCAATTTCTACCGATACTGCCAAAACTTTAGGAAGGATGACTACCACCTGACGGCTGCGCTTGCCTTTAACTCTCAGGAATGTTCCTTCGATACCATCGAATTGTCCGCCAAGGACACGCACATGCTCACCTTTCTTAATATTGATGTCTCCTGGTTTGTAATAGCGGACGCTGTTTTCGTTACTTGACGATACGCGGATGAAGTCGGCCATGTGGTCATCGTTCACAACGAGGTATTCCAAACCATCGTGTGTCTGCCATGTGGCAAACTTAATGAAGTTGTATTTAGTTTTGAATTTTACTATTTGTCTCTGACTTGCGTGTACAAATATTATGTTCGGGATAACTGGAACTAAGCGCTCTTTCTTCGTTCCGTGAAAATTCTGAGCAATATAGTGCTTAGCAATAAAATATTCAAGTCCCTCGTCGCCTGAGAGGACCTTCTCTGCCTCGGTCTCCTGCTTGTATGCTATCATAACATACCACTTGACCTTGGTCTTTTCCTTTATAGAATCTTCTATAGAATTCACTTGTTTTTATTGCTAAATTTTCTCAACAGAGCATTCTCTTAGTACATGCCAATGTGTGTATTGGTATGAAAATCAATTAGTTATGAAGTCTGTTGTTATAAAACACCTCATCCAAAGTAATATCTCTTGCTAAGAGGTAATATATGAATGTAATCATAAGATGGTCAGATAGTTATATCCTTACCACCTTATGATTGTAGTAACTTTTTTATGATTTTTTTTATTAGTCCCAACAAAACTATGCGTTTATTCTTTTGTGTTCTTCCATTGTAGATTTAATCTAATTAATATCAGTGCTTATAATCGTGTTTATGCAGTATGCTGATTTTCAAGATAAAAACGTATAAAATGTTTTTTCTGATAAAATATACTAAAAAATATTTGCGCTATAAAATAAAACATTTTATCTTTGCAGCAAGAGATTGTGCTACCTCTTAGCAAGAGGTATACATGTTAAGTTCTTTCAACACGTTCTTATTCGCTTCATCAATTACGGAACTTTGCAGTGACGCTAAATATATCTCTGTTGTCTTTTCTGACGTATGTCCCATACCTGCACTTATAACGGACAGCGGTATGTTATGATTTCGTGCTGTAGTTGCCCAGCTATGTCTTGAAGTGTATGAGGATAGAGAGGTATTAATTCCTGACATTGCTGCCAGACGTTTCAGTTTGCGATTATGGTAATTTAATGCTGTACGATACTGATGCAGTGCTTTCTGCTCGTCGTTTTCCGTGATAATGGGGAAAATATAATCGCTGTCAATGGTCTTGTATTTGTATTTATTTATTATGCTTTCTATGCAAGGTTCTATATATACGGATATTTCCTGCCCTGTCTTACGTCTCTTGTACGTCAGTACCATATTCCTTATATTATACTTCTTCAGGAATGCGATGTCTACGAACGACATGCCTCGTGTGCAATAACTAAAAAGGAACATATCGCGTGACAGCTGTAACGCCGGAGAACTATCTAAGTTCAGTTTAAAGAGTTTTATTATCTTTTCTTCAGTAACTGCCCTCTTTGCTGTATGTTCCACTCCGGTATATACATCTCGGAAGGGATTCGTCTGCTTGATAATCTTTTCTTTCACTGCCCTATTGTAAACAGCTCTCAGTACTCGCATGTAAAATGAGATGCTGTTGCGTTTTACGTTCCGCGACTCTAACCATGCGCTGTATTTCTTAAGAAGGACTCCGGTGATAATAGAGAATGATATGTCGTGATGTCCTAAGAACATATCAAAACTTTTTAGTGTGCATCTGTAGTTTTCTGCCGTTCCATATTTCCTCATGTCTTCAAGAATGGATATCTGTTTCCGCATATAGTCTATAACTTTCACATTGGAAAATGCCATACTGTAACGATGTGCCACATCTGATGCTTCGTATGGTTCCATTTCTTCTTCAAATTCATCAATGATATCTCGAAGCATAGCAATATCATGCTGTATGTTCTGATTATATGAATAAGAGGTTGTTGGCGTTTCGCCATTTGCCATCTTTTCTATCCATTCTTCTGGATATGGATGTATAGATGTGTTGATGTTTACATGAGAATTCTTATGGCAGATCTGATAGTAAATTGTTCCAGGTCTGCCATCTACTGTTGATTTTCTGAATTTTACTTTTACGTTTGCCATAATCCTTTTTTATGGCAAAGATAAGAAAAAAGGGAATTAAGAAGCGGAGGGGATTTTGCGGATTGAGGTTGAAAGTTATCAGGGGTTTCAGCTGTTTGAGGTTGAAAGTTTTAAGTTGAAAGTTATAAGTTTTTTTCAAGCTATCAGGGACTTTTGCTGTTTGAGGGTTGAAAGTTTTAAGTTGAAAGTTATAAGTTTTTAAAGTTATCAGGGGGTTCTGCTATTTGGGGTTGAAAGTTCTAAGTTAGAAGTTATAAGTTTTTGAGCTATCGGGAATTTCTGCTGTTTGGGGTTGAAAATTCTAAATTGGAAGTTATAAGTTTTTTGAGTTATCAGGGGTTTCTGCTATTTGGGGTTGAAAGTTATAAGTTTTTGAGCTATAAGCTGTCAGTTATCAGAAGCTTCTGCTGTTTGGAACTTTAAACTTAGAACTTTGAACTTATAACCTCTCTGACAGCTGATAACTTTTAAAGAAACTTTGAACTTAGAACTTTAAACTTAAAACCTCACCGACAACTTAAAAGAACTTAGAACTTATAACTTTAAACCTCTCTGATAACTGACAACTTAAAAGAACTTTGAACTTATAACTTTAAACTTATAACCTCACCGACAGCCGATAACCCCAAATTCCCTGCCTTCTTATCCCCTCTTCAGTTCCGCATTCTCAAAGATGTTCTTTGTACGTCGACCATTGTGCATGGACTGTTCCGGTAGGAAGTTCAGACGCAGACCGCGGACGTTACGATGCACATTGAAATCATCTGGATTGGTGACGCGGATTGAACTGATGCCAGGACGGAATACACCGAGACCATCAAGTTTTACGGCGTGTGACTGGAGCACGCTTTTCTTAACTACCTCGCCTAATTCTGAAAGGACGGCAAGCACGTCGGAACGTTTCAGCGAACAATTACGCTGTATCTCATCGGCTACTTCATTGGTACTCAGAGTACCTTTGTTCTCAATCACCGCAAAGTAACCTGTTGCATCGGGATGAGTCTTGTTTTCTCTGTAATTCAGCTTGTAAAATATTGCCATATCTTTCTTATTTCTTATATTACAAATATACTAAAAATCAATGACTTATGCAAATTTTACAGCATCAATTTCACATTAAAAAGACTCATTTTATGAGTGTCTTTTTAAGACTACAGGGATGACAAAAGCAGGCAAGATATTGAAATTATCATAGTGGAATTTGAAGTTATTCTTGATGTGCAAGTCTAATACGTTCCTGTCTTTCACGTTCCTCCGCAAGTTCCTGTTCTTTTATTAAACTCTGCCTTTTCAGTTCTTCGAAATATTTTCTCTGCCGCTCCATATTTTCCTGACATTCCCTTTCTTGTATTGCCTGTATTTCTGCCTCTAAAAATTCATCGAAAGATTTGCGTGTCGCATGACGTTTGTCGAGCAACCAGAATGCGTAATGCTGAATGTCGGCAGTCGTTTCTGGAATTTTTCCGGAACATACGCAGTAGTTATACATCCATTTTGCAAATATGCCGAGCATTTTATCTGATACTAAATCTACGTTTCTTATTGACTTAATCGAATTTCTCCATTCCTTATCCGTGGCATAAACTTTCTCTCTGAAATTTTTAAAATTATCTTCACTCACTCCTTCTTCCTTCTCTTTATTTTCTTCCGGCATAAATGATTCTTTTGGAGTTAAAGGTACATTACTGATATTATTATCCTGACGGATAATATCAGAAGATGAAGATATAGAAGAAGTAATATGTATAAGGGATGGCGCATCTTTCTTTGTATCAGACGATTGTGTATTCAAAAGTTCAACTTTTGCTGAATTTTTGTCTGTTACATGTTTTGTTTTTGTCTGTTTTTCTTCTTTTTCGCTGCTGCCTGCAGCCTTCTTACCCAACTTCTTTCTGTTGTCTCCGATGTATATGCTGCCATTGGTAAGGACATCGTCGATTTCTTCCTGTGTCGGGTCGCGCGGCACATTCTTAAAACACATACGTGTACGCCCGCAATAGATTATTGCACGCAGTGTCCGCTCACGACATTTCTTACGATATTCTTTTTCGCTGATGTTTTCGTCTTCGAGGATTTTGACAGTAAATATCTTTGTGTCATTGTACCATTCTATGAGTTTGCTGATGTTCATGTGGGTCTCGGTAGAGATGATGTCTATGTCGATGTAGGTACCGAGGGAGTTCTTGCATTTGTTCAACTGGCGTAATGTCTCAAGTATTATTCCCATTGCCCTGGCTCCATATTTCATCTTGGCAAATTTTACCTCTGGCAGATTCATAAAGGCTTCTGAGATTACTACTGCATTCTTATAATTCATATCGCTAATAATTTATTATCTCACGGATTGCGCAAAAATGCGCAGACACATACCCGCACATCAGTATCTGCTGACGTGTAGCGGCTGTATCGGGTCTGATCTGCCGACTCCTTATGGTGACGGCGGTGTCTATTACAGACTATAAAAGGATTGTGGAAATCGGACTTTCGGGTACTGACCGAACTTGCTGTCCGTGAGGTTATAGTGTTAATCCTGCCTTTGTTTTTCAGCGTAACAATTTTTGTCATGGCACTTTAACATCATTCCTGCACATGACGTTTTACGCTGACGTTTACAAAGATATAAAAATATATTGATTTTTCCAAATCTATTCACTCAATGCCATGCCGACAGACATCATATTCCGAGGTCTGAAGACATTAGTAAACGTACATTAAATTCGCAAAAGTATAAATAAACTTTATAATCATGATATATAACAATCATGTTGATTTTATTGATATATAATAAAAACAGTAATGTAAAATGCTTACATCATGACGCCAGTTTGTTGGCGTCATGACACGAACTGACAAACATAGTACTATTTGAAAACTTTCATACTGAAGACAACTTGTTCGCGTCATGACACGAGCACAAGCCTGAAGAACGGTGTACTACAAACGAGTTAAGCCTGAGCATACTGACAGACTATGGACAGACTATGGTTTACATAGCATTTTTTGACTTTTTATTTACATCTTTACTTATATCAGCTAAAGACACTGCTGATATCTTTTCCTATTTTGCAAAACGAATGAAAGTCATACACTTTGGGATTTACCAACCGGAATCTATCCGCATTAAGCAGTCACAAATATTAAGGGCATGGTGCTAACTGCTGTTTTTAGTACATAAAGACAGCTTAGAAGTACCATTTTTGCTACCGCATACACTTTTTTTGCTTTTTATTTTAATTTGTTATGCAAAATCTTGTTTTTATCAGCAAAGATGTCTACCTTTGCTACATGAACGTGTTGAGCCAAATAAGATCTATGAGTTTAAAAGCCATAAATACGCATTGACATAAATACACGCCCTAAATTTTATTAGGATAAATTTAAGAAATATATTTAATAACTCAAATTTGTGAAAGGGATGAAAAAAAATCTATTCAATGGATTACTCGTTTTGGCAGTAGCTTCTGTCGGAATGGGTACTTTTAGCTCTTGTAAAGATGACAACGGTGATCAGCTGTCTATCGTAGAGTCTAAAATCGATCAGCTTGAAGCTGAGTTATCAGAACTCAAAAATTGTAAGGGTTATTGCGAGCAGGCTCGTAAAGAACTCGAAGCAAGACTTGTTGCTCTCATCGAGAAGTACAAAGCCGAGCTTGACAGCAATTTGGCTGATCATGAACAAAGAATCAAAGCTCTTGAAGATGAAATCAAGGAAATAAACAAGAGCATTGCAAGCATCAACACTTCTATCACAGAATTCGGCAACCGTATCGCTGAACTCGAAGCTTTCAAGGACAAGTTCTCTGTTCTTGATCCTGATGCTGTTAACACATTCATGCAGGAACACAACCTTGCTACTAACTCAACAATTACAAACATCCTGAACGACATACAGGTTATTCAGAACAACTACGTTAACAAGACAGATTTCGAAGCTCTCCAGACTATCGTTAACAATCTTTCTGGCGAAGTAGGAAATCTTTCTTCTACAGTTCAGAATCTCCAGAACCAGTTCGCTGAACTAGACAAGAAGGTTCAGGACGGTGTTAATGCATGGGCTTGGATCAATGCTAACAAGGGACGTATCGACAACTTGGAGAAGGCTGACCAGGATCTTCTTGCTCTTATCAACAAGAATACCGCTGACATCCTTACAAACAAGGAAGAGATCGCTAAGCTTAAGGAGCAGATGAGCGCTATCGAGGTTAATGTTAATAACAACACAAACCTTATTTCTGCTCTCCAGGGTGATGTAGAAACTATCAACCAGAACATTTCTGACATGAAGTCTGAATTCGCTGCTCTGCAGGACCGTGTTGCTGCTAACGAAGCTGCAATCCAGGCTCTGAAGCAGGATATCGACAAGCTCTTCGGTCTTACAGATCGTCTGAACAAGCTCGTTACAGGTATCATCAACCAGGCTACAACGAACCCCGTATTCGGTACATTCAACCTGCCGATCAATGTTCGTAACAACATGCTTATCACATACTTCGGTTCAGCTTCTCATTCTTATACATTCCCATCTTACAGCTCTGCAGCTGAATATAATGGTGAAATGGTTCTTACAACTAAGGATATCGAGATGCTCCAGGCAAGCGGCAACTTCAAGCAGTTCTCTATGACTGAAGGTGACGTGCTCATGGATACTGAAGATGGTAACGCAGGTATGGTATTCATGACTATCAACCCGAACAACGTTGACTTCACAGGTATCAACCTTTCTATGGTTAACAGCCAGGACGTTGAATCTGGCATGAAGCTGAAGAACCTGAAGAGATCTGACAAGGAACTTACATTCGGTATCTCTCGTGCTGCTAACAATGGTTTCTATGAGGCTCAGGCTACTATCGATCCTGCTCACGTTAACGACGTAGCTGTTAAGATCGAACCGGGTCTGAAGTCTGCATTCAAGAATGCTCTCGAAAATCGTGGTAAGAAGGACTTCGCTCAGCTTGCAAAGGTTCTCTACAACCAGGTTACAGATATTCTTCCCGCTAATGGTCTGAAGGCTGCCTGGACAGCTCCCGACGGAAGCGGTAACATTAAGGAATATGCTGTTTACTCTAACTACGATATCGCAGCAACAGCTATTTCTCCTCTGTCATTCAAGTTCATGGAAGGTACTTCTGTTAATCATCGTCTGCCTGTCATCACTCCTCTGTCTGAATTCAAGTTGGATAAGAGCAAGCTGACATTCGATATCGACGTTCCTCCTTTCCATGTTAATGATATTGAACTCCACTTCTCTCTTGACCACGTTAACATCACTGAAGCTGGTGACATTTTCGTAACAATCAAGGTTCCTGTTGAGGTTGATCCTGAAACAGGTAAGGTTATCAAGGAGAAAGACGTTACTGTTAACCTGAAGGAAGATATCGATAAGGTTCTCGCACAGATTGAGAAGGACCTCAATGGTACAATTGATGACTGGAACTACAACATCGAGCACGACTTCAAGGAAGCTCTTGAAAAACTTTCTAGAGACATCGAGAAGCAGGTTGACGACATGATGAACAACGTTATGGGTCAGATCGACAGCCAGTTAGGTAACATGATTGACGAAATCAACAAGGAAGTTAATGATGCTATCGGTGGTTACATCAACGACGCTAACAAGATTATCAACAAGTACAACGAACTTGCTAACAAGATTAACGAGATTCTTGAGAATCCTAACTCATACCTCCAGAGCATGGCTTGCTACAAGGGTACAGACGGTGACTTCCACCAGCTCTCTAACTCATTCAACATGCCTTCACCATTCAAGCTCGCTGGTGGTAACGCAATCGCTATCTATATGACAACTTACAATGCTGAAATCGTAGTTCCTTCATACAAGAAGTTCATCGCTGTAACTAACGTATGGAACGTAGCTACTGGCAAGAGTGCTCAGGATGGTGATGCTGAAGCTAAGCAGCTCCTTATCGAAGCTAACAACCAGCAGTACATGAACCAGCCTCTGACAGGTAAGCAGCATCGTGTTGCCTTCACTGCAAACAAGGCAGGATTCAAGTACGAGATTGTTTACTCTGCTCTCGACTACCGCGGATGGACTTCAACACGTAAGTACTACGTAGAAGTTAAATAATAGTCAGCGGTTTAAAGACTTATTTAAAATTTAAAAGTAAAGACTATGAAATTAAGAAATATAATATTGTCTTCTACTATTATTCTGAGCAGCCTCGCAGCAGGCGCTCAGAATGAGCAGGAGAAAACAGAACTGACATTTGTACCTCACTGGTATATTCAGGGACAGTTTGGTGCTCAGGAGACTTTGGGCGAAACAAGTTTCGGACGTCTTATTTCTCCAAACGCTCAGATTGGTGTAGGTTACAGATTTAATCCGTACATCGGTCTTCGTCTCGCTGTTAACGCATGGCAGAGCAAGGGCGCATTTGAGTTAGAAGGAAGCAGCAATACTTACAAGTGGAACTATGTAGCTCCTACTATTGACGTAATGGCTGACCTTACTAACATCATCGGTGGTTATAAGGAACGCTGCATCAGCGCTGGTATCTTTGCCGGTGTAGGTGCTAACATCGGTTTCAGTAACGATGAAGCTCTCGACGTTAAGAATAAGCTCATGGCTCACCAGCCCGCTATCGACGGTCTGCCTCTCTACTGGGACGGCACAAAGGTTAAGTTCATGGGTAAGTTCGGTATTTATGCCGACTATAACATCAACAGCCGTCTGAGCGCTGGTATCGAACTCAACGCTAACATGCTGCACGACGCATACAACTCTAAGCAGGCTCACAACCTTGACTGGTACTTCAACGGTCTCGTTGGTGTTAAGTATGCTCTCGGCAAGACTTCTGAAAAGAAGACTGTCGTAGTTCCTGCTATCGCTCCGACAACAGTACACGATACAGTTTATGTTGACCGCGTAGTAGAAAAAGAGGTTCCCTGTACAAACAAAGCTGAAAAGCGTTATGCTATCCGCCGTGATGTATTCTTCACAATTTCTAAGACAAAGATTAGTGATAAGGAAATGCAGAAGATCGAAGACGTTGCTGATTTCTTGAAGAAGAATCCTGAGAGCAACGTATTCATCACAGGTTACGCAGATAAAGGCACAGGCTCAATGTCTCTGAATCTCCGTCTCTCTAAACAGCGTGCTAATGCAGTTGCAAACATTCTTACAGACAAGTACGGCATTGCTTCTGAAAGACTTATTGTAGAATCAATGGACAAACATGCTGAACAGCCGTTCACAGAAGCTGCCAAGAACCGTGTTGCAATATGTATCGTAGAATAATTAGTGAATTATTTTTACTTTAATTATTATAAAACAAAACCTACCTTGTCTTTTATGATAAGGTAGGTTTTTCAGATTAATATTGATATATGAAACATTTTTTTCTTTTTTTAGTTGCTCTTGCATACTCGGTTTCTTCTATGGCCCAGCTAAACGGTAATGGTTTTTACCGCGTGCATAACTATATGACCAAAAGATACGTGTATGTTATCGATGACAAGGGTAAACTTGACTATCAGGCAAGTACAGCCGATATGGATGCCATCCAGCTGTGGAGAGGTTTCGAAAAGGCTTCGTGCGACCCTGCTTCTATCTGTTTCATCGAGAAACATGGCGACAAGTATGACATTCAGTCTCAGGGCACAGGTGTATACCATATCATCGACTCGTATGTAAGTATACGTGCCAATCAGGACGGTACGTTCTATGCTTATGGTACTAAAGATGGTATAACAAAGTATCTTAGCGATGCCGAAAAGGCTGAAATAGACAAAGGTAAGATGTCTGATGCCGGTAAGGGTGAATATCGTAAGTGGTATATCGATCCCATCGGTACTGAAAGTAACAATTTCTTCGGTATCAAACCTTCTGTAAATAACGGTGGCAAGTATTATACTTCTTTCTATACTGCTTTCCCCTACTCTTTCGCTTCTAACGGAATGAAGGCTTACTACATCATTAAGGTGGTTAACGATTATGCCGTAATGCGCGAAATAAAGGGTACCGTTCCTGCTTACACTCCGGTTATCGTGGAGATGAGTTCTGACCAGCCCATAAACAATAAACTGAACATCGGTGGCAGCGGTTCTGCCATCTGCGATAACTCTCTCAAGGGTGTGTTCTTCAACAATCCTGAAGGCTCACACAGAAACCAGACTGCCTACAATGCATCTACAATGCGTCTGCTTGGTGTAGCTGCCAATGGCAAACTTGCATTAATTACTTCAAACGAGAAGTTTATCCCTGCCAACAATGCTTATCTGCAGGTTACACCTGACACTCCTGCCGAACTGACTCTGATTACAGAGGAGGAATATGAACAGCTTAATGCTAACAAACCTGAGAGCATTTCTCTTTCTGAAACTCAGATCACGGTGGTTGAAGGTCATAAGTATCAGCTGACTGCTACTGTTCTTCCTGAATCGGCTTTCGACAAGAGTGTAACATGGGTTACTAACAATGCTGATATTGCACTGATTGACAATAAAGGTATGGTAACAGGTGTAAAGGCGGGTGTGGTTAATGTTACAGCTACCACTCACAATGGTCTTATGGCAAGCTGCGAGGTTGTAGTAAAACAGCCTACTCAGCCGGATGGTGTTACTTTGTCTGAGACTAAGGTTACAATGACTGTCGGTGAGACTCATAAGCTTACTGCCACAGTAACTCCTGACAATGCTTACGACAAATCTGTTACATGGGGTTCTTACGACACAAGCAAGGCTACCATCGACAATGACGGTGTAATCACTGCTCACAGCGCAGGTGTAGTTCGCGTCTTCGCTCAGTCGGTAAATGGTATCCAGACTTTCTGCGAGGTTATCGTGAAAGATCCGGTTGCTCCTACAGGAATAATCCTTTCTGAAACTCAGGTTAAGATGTACAGAGGTCATCAGCACAAACTTACTGCTACCGTTACTCCCGACGATGCTTACGACAAGAGTGTATCATGGGGCTCTAACGATAAGAAGTATGCTGTAGTAGACAAAAACGGTGTAATCACTGCTCTCGAAGAGGGTGTCGTAAGAATTGTCTGCTGGACAGTAAATGACATCAAAGCTTACTGTGAGGTCATCATTACCAGAGAGGTTAAGCCTTCAAGCATCAAGATGGACAAACTTAGTGCCAAAATGAAGGTTGGCGAGAAACTACAGCTCACTGCTACCGTATTACCTGAAAATGCTTCTGAAAAGGATCTTAAATGGACGGTAGACGACGAGAATGTTGCCAAGGTTGACGATAACGGTTTAGTTACCGCCATTGCTGCCGGTAAAGCCGTAATCACTGCTACAACAGTGAATGGTCTTAAGGCTATATGTCATGTTACTGTAGAGAATCCTGACGTATTAGCTACTTCAATCTCTCTTGACAAGAATGTTTACGAGGCCGTAGAGGGTTCTGAATTTGAACTTAAGGCTACTATTCTTCCTGAGAATGTATCAGTGAAGAACGTTGCATGGAGTTCTTCAGACAATGAGACTGCTACCGTAAACGAAGGTCTTGTCAAGGTGCTGAAAGAAGGTACTGTAACCATAACTGCTGCTACAGCCGATGGTACAGACCTGAAGGACGAGTGTATTGTAACTGTCCTTTCTGGTATTTATGAGATTTTTGCAGACAGCACTATATTCCCTGCCAAAGTGTTCAATGCAAACGGCGTGTTAGTAAAGACCGCCAAGAATGCAGCTGATCTCAAGACTCTTGTCCCCGGTGTTTATCTAATCGGTGGAAAGAAAGTTATTATTATCAAGTAAATAGATTTTTTTTCTTTTTTATACGGGCGTCTCTGCATTGTTGCAGGGGCGCTTTTTTATATATCTGGCTCTTAAATGTAATATGTCTTTATCGCTTAAACTTCTATATTGTCCGTATATGTCTTAATTTGCGAAAATTGCAAGGAGTGAAAGAGTTTTATTTATATAAATTCCTATAATCTCAGATTATTTGCTATCTTTGTGACAAATTATAACAAATCTTAAAAACACATGAAAAAATTAGCAGCTGTACTGCTTTCTATTATATGCGGATTCAGTATTCCATGCCATGCGCAGGAAAAGGAGATTAATAACGAGGAGCCTAAAACAACTAAGATAAAGCTTTTTGAGCATCTTGACTTAGGTGTGTCTGTAGGTACCTTAGGTATCAACTTTGATGCTGAAATGCCACTGACTAAATCTGTCAGCATTCGTGCCGGAGTATCTATGATGCCGAAGTTTAACATACCCATGCACTTTAACCTTATGACGTATGCTAACGGTCAGGTATCGGAGGGTAACTTTGAAAAGGCAAGTGAGATGTTACACGAACTTGCAGGTTTCACCATGAACCGCAGCGTTACGATGAACTGTAAGCCGAACATGTACACAGCGAGTCTGTTGTGCGATGTGTATCCGTTCCGTAAGAAAAACTGGCGTTTCACAGGTGGTTTCTATATAGGTCCGAAGAAGGTCGGTACTTCTATCAATGCCATGGGCGAAATGCCGACACTTGTCTCTGTAGGTGTATATAACGGCATGCATGACTATGTACTGGAGACTGACTTCATAGAGACTCCTATACATGGTGACTATTACTTAGATCCTGACGTAGCTGAAAAACTGAAGGCTAAGTTTACTGAATATGGTCGTATGGGTGTTCATGTGGGTGATTTCGTAAAGGATGGAACTCCTTATATGATGGAACCTGATGAAGACGGTACAGTAAGTGCAGAGGCTCTGGTAAATATGTTCAGACCATACGTCGGTTTCGGTTTCTCTGATGAGATTGACAAGGCTAAGCGCATTAAGTTATCATTCGACTGTGGTGCAATGTTCTGGGGCGGTCATCCGAAGATTGTTACTCACGAAGGCGTGGATCTTACACGTGACGTGAAGGACATCACCGGAAAGGTCGGAAGATATGTACGTACGATTAAAAAATTAACAGTGTATCCGATGCTTAATTTCCGCATCTCATACAGAATATTCTAAGATATTTAGTTCCCATGAATCTTTCTCTGATTCATGGGATTTTTTTATTCAGCTAATTCTTCGTCTGGGATTAAATATTAAAAGAACACATATATTACGGAATGCATGAAAAGCATGAATAATATATATGGTGTCCAGATGAATGACGAAGACGAAATACCATCTGAAATGCTATGCAGTACCGAAGACACAGATGAGAAATTACGTGTGATACTGCCGTATGTAATAAATATGATTGCCAGGAAAAGGGCTATGTTCGGTATCAGTCCATTAAAGAAATCTAAGGTAATCAGACTGCCAGTAACGCTTAACAGGATAGCATGAGGTATTACCGTAAAAATCAGCATTATTGCAATATAGATTACGGTCTCGAAAATTATAGTCCGCATAGCAAGACGTTTGCGGAACGTGAGGTTACTGACATCTAATGATGACAGCCGGCTGCCACGCCAGATGCCATAGACCATAGAATATAGTAGAATCCATATAACCACAGGACTCATTAAACTGTCGGTGAAACTATAGAACATGTGGCGTACACCTCCGTCGTTAAGGAGTGAACGGATGGGCGCAGATGGTAATGCCGCAGCTATTATCCACGACAACAGAACAAGCAGCAGCTGTGCCACTATGAGCACAACTGTGATTACGGACATTATCCTGTCTCTATTCTTCATCTGCAAAGAGATTATCGGTATCTAAGATGCCTAATTCTATTGCCTTGACAACAAGACGGGTGGCATTCACTCCCATCTTTCCGTTTCCATCGGGGAACAGTTTCTGAATAAGTTCGTTCTGACGTTTCTCCAGACTCTTTACACCGAAAGGCATACCACGGAGATTGGTTATCTGTTCCTTTGTGTATCCTAATGCTAAATGGCGCAGAAAACGTTCGTCGTATTCGTCTATCTCATAGTTTACGAGTGATTCCTGTGAGAGTGTTTCCTTGCATACGCTTGCCTTGAATCGTTTTACTATCTTTTCAAGAATGGGCTGGTTGAATACCGGACGGCGTCCTTTCATTACATTCACCACATCATCACGGGTAAGAAGTTCGCCCGACTTAAGAATTATTCCGTCGGCACCGGCATCGAGGACATCAACCCAAAGTTTCTCGTTGAGTATCTCACCTGTAAATATCAGCACCTTGACATCAGGATAAAGTTCGCGTGTATGACGGCATATCTCCACTCCCACCGTAGTAGAACCGCCAAGTCCTAAGTCAAGCAGCACCAGGTCGGGCAACTGTTCCTTCATCAGTTTATAGTACTCTGTCTCATCGGCTGCCGTTCCTATTATCTCAGCCTCGGGGACATCACTCTTAAGGATTCCCTGCGTTCCTCTGAGTTCCAGGGGGACATCTTCTACTATTATGACTTTAAATTTATCCATATATCTTATTTATTTTCTTGTCAGTTTAATTATTATCTTTGTTCTCTCTCCTTCTTTCACGGCATCTATACCGCAGCCGCGAAGTCCTGTCATCTCGGAGTGATCGCGTATTATTCCGCGACACAGAAGGAACGGGATGTTCTCTGCCGAAGGAACGAATATTCCGCCTGTATGCTGTCTGCCTATGTATGTTTCTATGATGACATAGCGAGGATCGGTTTCAGATACAGAGACACTGAACTTTCCGTCTTCCGACTCTTTACGAAGAATTTCAAACATATATTCCATTACGTCTTTATCGCCTTTGGTATATAGGTCGGTTTCGGTATGCAGGAGTTCTGAGAGTGCTATGCGTTTGTTCTCAAACACCATATTGTTGGTCTGCTGACGTGACTGGAGCATGAGGATATTATACAGGTCGCGATAATATTCTACTAACTGAAGCAGTGAATCAGCCTCATCACTGCCACCACGCACAAGCTGACTGATACGCGCAGGATAATACATTGTTTCGTGTTTGAGTGTGCTGAGACAGTTGTCCGTGATACTGTTAGACACATACATTCTGTCGTTTTCATATTCTGCACGGGCAATGTCATCCTCTGCCGATTCCATGTCGTCCATCTGTCTGCCCGTAGTGGCTATATGACTGTTCAGGGCTTTCATTGCCCCAGTAACTACCTTCTGCGAGAGTTCGCTGTTGCAGCTGTGTGACAGTGTCTCTATTGCCTTGAGTTTTTCTTCGGGCGTTCCTTCGTCATGGAGTATTCGGTTTATCTCGTTAATCTTATCAAGCGAGAGTTTGTGTGATATTACGTGTCTGTAATAGAAGAAATAATATGCCGGGAATACGGACAGGAGAAGGAGTACCAAAAGGATTACAGCAATAGTCTTATCGTTTTTTGACTTCTGCATCACGGAACAATACTCCGGGAGTGACTTGTCTGATGAAAGTTCCTTGAAGAGCGAGGTATATGCCTTGTTGTTGTATCTGTATATATCGGTATAGTGTAATGCAAGGGCTGCCACGGCTGTCTCGTTTCGCATATCGAGAATTATGGTATAATCTATTGGAAGTTCTCTGTTAAGCCATAATACTTCTGCAGCATCATCAATCAGATGTCCCATTACAGAAATAGTGTCTTTCCCATTTGGTTCTATCTTACGATAACACTGATTGGCATATTTCACTACTGAGTCGGCATAGGCTATGGCATCGTGATAATAGCCGCCTACGTTACTGTAATATATCGAATCGGCATAGTTTGCCATGAGTGTGTCGGGAGAAAGTGTTTCTGCTGATGCACTGACGGATGTAAACATCGTGAACAGTGCTATGATGGTCTTGATTATTCCTGAAGGGAGTCGGAAGGTAAAGCGACTGCCTCTGCCCTTTTCGCTCTCTGCCTTGATGCTGCATACATCGAATATACGACTGGTCTTGCGGTATTTCTCAATGATACCTTTACAGTTGACTAATCCAAAACCGTGTCCGCCGGAGATATCGCGCGAGAAGACACCACTCAACTGTTCCTCTGTCATTCCGCATCCGTTATCGGTTACTGAAATGTCTGTATATCCGTTGCTCTTTACTGCCGTAATGTCTACATGTCCGCCTTCGGCTGTGTGCTTACGGGCATTGTCAGCAATGGTATTTATCATGAAGAGGGTAAGCACCTTGTCGGCTTTTACCACTGCATCGGTAGGTTCCACATTGAGTGTTATTCCCTTTAACGAGAATGTCATACTGCCACGGGAAACGAGGTCGAAAACATCCTGAAGAGCGAAACTTTCGATGTTCATGCTTATCATTCCGCGACGGAGTTCTATCCATTCGGTGAGGACGGTATTGTAATCGTTTATCTTTCCTGCTATCTGTGACACATAGTCGAGACGGCGGGCGCGTTCTTCTTCGGTAATGTCGGGGTTCTGCGCTCTGCGTACTTCATTGAGCATACGGTCGATTAGTGGCGAGACGGTCTCGGCAAGTGCTATCTTGGCGCGGTTATCGGCTGCACGACGCTTGTTCTTAACGACCTTAAGACGTTCTATGTTATATTTTTCTCCAGTCTCCTCGTATCTGGTGTTACGTTCTTCTTCCTTTCTATCCATCTCTTCCTTCCACTGACGCAGAGGTGCAAGTACATCTTCTTTCTTGTTAAGCAGACTGCGGCGACGGCGCATTCTACTGAGAATGAGGAGAAGTACCAGCAGTATTATTATCATTGCCACGACACCTGCAATCATGATGTTAAGTTCGGCAAGCGAAGAGTCGAGCATCTCGGCACGTGCCTCAAACTTACGGTCCTGTCGTGTCATCTCCTGAAGGTCGAGGTAGATGTTACGATTATAGTCACTGGCTTGTTTATCACCCATTGCCGAATAGGTAACACTCATAAGTTCGCGTATTCCTGCGACAAGGTCGGGGGCGGAATTAACGAGTGTATCGCGGTGCAGTGCCTTATCGAGACAGAAAAGTGCTGACTGGTAATCTTTTATTGAGAGATAACATGAAGCAAGGGTTCGGTATGTTCCTGCCACCTGATATGTATCGCCATAATCCATGAACATATCGAGTGCCTGGTTGGCTAATACTCCGGCAGAGAGTTCGTCGGGTGTATTACTGATATTAAAGAATGCTGCGCACATCTTGACATCCTCACGCAGACGGCAGTCCTCTGATGCCATGCATTCTGCTATCATCTGCAACGAATTGGCTTTCCAGTAGACATATCCCATTCGTGAGCTGAGGAAATAACAGCGCATAAGACTCTGTATCTCTTCGGGAGTACGTGCCTCTGACATCTTGCCCTGCGTTCCTTTCTGGAAAAGGTAATTAAGATACTGTGCCGTGTCCTTATGCAAATATTTATAGTTGTTGAGTCGTTTCAGGGCGCGTTCGGAACGGCGCTGCATTCCTACATAGTAATAATATACCGAATTGACAATATTAAACTCGGTACGGGCATAAATCAGTCGTCCTAAGAGTCGTTCGGATAAATTATCCTGTTCTTCCTCAATACGGCGGAGTCGTTTGCGGGCACTCTCGCGATAATCATAGAAGTCCTTATTCATGGCACGTCGCTGACAGAGACGCATATTCTGCACATCAGCCACGGCAAGTTCTATCTGGTTGTCCGAATGTCTGGCAATTTCATCAAGACAAATCTTTGCAGAATCGTAATGCATCTGCTGGATATATACGAATGCCTTATTATTAAGAGCCTCTGCAAGTCCGCGGTCGTAATCGTCTGTTGCCTCTGCTGCCTTCAGGGCATAATGCATGGCTGAATCAAGGTCCTTATAATGATAGTCGTATGAAATGGCATTATATCTTTCTGCCTCTATACTGCCATCAGGCATATTACTACAAGCCGACATAAGTAATGCCGCCACTAAGAAAAATATTATATGTAATACACCTTTATTCATACATCTGCATGATATTTATGCAAATATACAAGTTTCGGCAAAATACTGATTGTAAATTTCGATAAATTACACCTTATTAGTGTATATAAATTTACATGGGGACAAAAAAACAGCAGCAAGTAAGAAACCTGCTGCTGTCATTACACATTATTATATATAGTATTATCTATATTCTCTCCAAGACTTGATGCCAATCTGATCGGGATTGATAGAACAGAATGCCTTAATGAAAGCACTTGCCAGACGAGCATTTGTGATAAGAGGTACGTTCAGGTCAATCGCTGCACGACGAATCTTATAACCGTTGTCAAGTTCGCTTACTGACAAGTTCTTCGTTACGTTAACCACCATGTCTATCTCATGATTGTGAAGCATCTCAAGTGCCTGTGGCTGTCCGTCTTCTGAAGGCCAGTATACTAAAGTGTTCTCAATACCATTCTCTGTGAGGTAACGAGATGTTCCGCCTGTTGCAAACAATTTGTAACCTTTCTTTGCAAGAAGTGCTGCTGCATCAAGCATCTCAACCTTCTGTTTTGCACTACCTGTAGAAAGGAGGATGTTACGCTTAGGAATACGATAACCTACTGAAAGCATACTCTTGAGAAGTGCTGTGCCGGTATCGTCACCAAGACATCCTACTTCACCTGTACTTGCCATATCTACACCGAGAACTGGGTCGGCTTTCTGCAGACGGTTGAACGAGAACTGACTTGCCTTGATACCAACGTAGTCAAGGTCGAAGAGGTTCTTATTGGGTTTCTCTACATTGATGCCGAGCATAATCTTTGTTGCAAGTTCGATAAGGTTAATCTTAAGGACCTTACTTACGAACGGGAACGAACGTGAAGCACGGAGGTTACATTCGATTACCTTAATATCGTTCTCACGTGCCAGATACTGAATATTGAACGGACCACTGATGTGGAGTTCTTTTGCTATCTGACGACTAACGCGCTTGATACGACGGATTGTCTCACAATAGAGTTTCTGCGGCGGGAACTGGATTGTTGCATCACCTGAGTGAACACCAGCAAACTCGATATGCTCGCTGATTGCATAGGCAATGATTTCACCATTCTGTGCAACAGCATCCATCTCAACTTCCTTAGCGTGTTCGATGAACTGACTTACAACAACGGGATGGTCTTCTGATACATTAGCTGCAAGCTGCAGGAAACGATCAAGTTCCTCGCGGTTAGAGCATACGTTCATGGCTGCACCTGAAAGTACATAAGAAGGACGTACTAAAACAGGGAATCCTACTTCTTCGATAAACTTATCGATATCCTCCATTGAGGTAAGTGCGCTCCATGCCGGCTGGTCGATGTTGTTACGAGAAAGCATTGACGAGAACTTAGCTCTGTCTTCTGCGTTATCTATATCCTTAGCCTGTGTTCCTAAGATATGTACATGCTGTGCGTCAAGACGCATTGCAAGGTTATTAGGAATCTGTCCGCCTGTAGAAAGGATAACACCGTAAGGACGTTCCATATCGATGATATCGAGCACACGCTCTAATGTAAGTTCATCGAAATAGAGACGGTCGCACATATCATAGTCGGTAGATACTGTCTCAGGGTTGTAGTTGATCATTACGCTGCGGTAACCTTCCTTACGGATGGTATTCAGAGCCTGAACACCGCACCAGTCAAATTCTACCGAGCTACCGATACGGTAAGCACCTGAACCGAGAACGATGATACTGCGACGGTCGTTCTTATACTGAACGTCAGTCTCCGTTGCTGCATAAGTAACATACAGGTAGTTGGTCTGTGCAGGGAACTCGCCTGCAAGAGTATCAATCTGCTTAACATGAGGAACGATGCCTAAGTTCTTACGGAAGTCACGTACAATGAGTCCGGCTGTTGCCATACTGTCTACCTGTGACTCAAGTCCTACGGCACGTGCTATCTGGAAGTCGGTGAAACCATATATCTTAGCTTCTCTGAGGAGTTCCTTATCAAGTACGTTAATGCTTGTACATTTCTTCAGACGCTGATCAATCTCGATGATGTGCTTCAGTTTGTAAAGGAACCAGCGGTCAATCTTTGTAAGATCGTGAATCTGATCGACTGTATATCCCTTCTGCATCGCCTTAGAGATAATGAACACGCGCTTATCTGTCGGTTCTTTCAGGGCTGTATCAATATCATCAATCTTAAGTTCCTTATTCTCTACAAAACCATGCATTCCCTGTCCTATCATACGGAGACCCTTCTGAAGGGCTTCCTCGAAGGTACGACCGATGGCCATAACCTCACCGACAGACTTCATTGAAGAACCTAACTCGCGGTCAACACCACGGAACTTACTGAGGTCCCAGCGAGGTATCTTACATACTACATAGTCGAGTGCGGGTTCGAAGAATGCACTTGTTGTCTTTGTTACTGAGTTATGAAGTTCGAAGAGTCCGTAACCCATACCTAACTTAGCTGCTACCGATGCAAGAGGATAACCTGTTGCCTTAGAAGCAAGGGCTGACGAACGACTGAGACGTGCATTGACTTCAATTACACGATAGTCCTCGCTCTCAGGGTCGAAAGCATACTGAACATTACATTCGCCCACAATACCGATATGGCGTACGATACGAATTGAGAGTTCACGAAGCTTGTGGTATTCGCTGTTAGTAAGTGTCTGTGAAGGAGCGATTACGATACTCTCACCGGTATGGATTCCCAGCGGGTCGAAGTTCTCCATGTTACATACTGTGATACAGTTGTTGTAACGGTCACGTACTACTTCATATTCTATTTCCTTCCATCCCTTAAGACTCTTTTCTACAAGAACCTGCGGAGAGAAAGAGAATGCTTTTTCTGCAAGAACGTTAAGTTCTTCCTCGTTGTTACAGAAACCACTGCCGAGACCACCGAGTGCATAAGCAGCACGAAGGATGACAGGATAACCTAAATGAGCTGCAGCCTGACGTGCTTCCTCGATGTTAGCACAAGCCTGAGAGCTGATGGTCTTTACATTAATCTGATTAAGACGATCAACGAAAAGCTCACGGTCTTCTGTATCCATGATAGCCTTTACAGGTGTACCGAGGACCTTAACCTTATATTTATCGAGAACACCACTCTCATAAAGCTGTACACCGCAGTTGAGTGCTGTCTGTCCGCCAAATGCCAGAAGGATACCGTCGGGACGTTCTTTCTCGATTACCTTTTCCACAAAATATGGCTGTACAGGCAAGAAATAAATTTCGTCTGCGACACCATCGGATGTCTGCACTGTAGCGATATTAGGATTGATAAGAACTGTTCTTATACCCTCTTCGCGCAATGCCTTGAGAGCCTGCGATCCTGAATAGTCGAACTCGCCTGCCTCACCTATCTTGAGTGCTCCTGATCCAAGGAGCAATACTTTCTTTATACTCTCGTCTCTCATATCAGTGGTTATTCAATTTTTCAACAAACATATCAAATATAAAATCAGTATCGGTTGGTCCTGAGCATGCCTCTGGATGGAACTGGCAAGAGAACCAGGGATTGGTCTTGTGCTTTATTCCTTCGTTCGAACCGTCGTTCATGTTAACGAACAGTTCTTCCCAGTCACTGCCCAATGTCTTTGAATCAGCTGCGTAACCGTGGTTCTGACTGGTGATGTAGCACTTGTCAGTGCCTACCATACGTACCGGCTGGTTGTGTGAACGATGACCGTACTTGAGTTTATATATTGTTGCTCCGCCTGCCTTAGCAAGGAGCTGATTTCCCATACATATTCCACAGATGGGTTTTGTGGGGTTAGCTGCCATGAAACGACGGAGGATATCTACAGCCTCAACGCACATGTCAGGGTCACCAGGACCATTTGAAAGGAAGAGTCCGTCGAACTGCATGTCATTGTAATCGTAATTCCAGGGAACGCGGATTACCTCAACATCACGCTTGATAAGACAGCGGATGATGTTCTGCTTTACACCACAGTCCACTAACACTACCTTCTTCTTATCTTCGCCTTCGTTGTACTTGATTATTTCCTTGCAGCTTACCTTATCAACAAAGTTGACACCAGAGTACTGTGCTGTAGGAACTTCATCAGGCATATCGTCGAATAAGATCTTACCCATCATGACACCGCTCTCACGAAGTTCTTTTGTGAGTGCTCTTGTGTCGATTCCTGTAATACCAGGAATATGCTCGCGCTTAAGCCAGTCTGCCAGACTCTCAACAGCATTCCAGTGACTGTACTGCTCACTATAGTCAGCAACTATAATAGCCGAAGCATAGATATGGTCGCTTTCCATGAAGTCTGCCAGTCCGTTTTCCTTAAATGTAAAAGGAGGTACACCGTAATTACCTACGAGGGGCACAGTAAGCGTTATCATCTGTCCGGCATACGAAGGGTCGGTCAAACTTTCGGGATAACCTGTCATCGCGGTATTAAAAACGACTTCACCTGCTACGGGAATATCGTATCCGAACGACTTTCCTCGAAATTTTACTCCATTGTCTAAGACTAATGTTACATTCTTCATTGTTCTAATCTTTTGTCGTAATTTAATGACGTTCCCGTCTGTTTTCGTAATAGTTGATATATGCCAGGTTGCAGTGCTTCATACCGCCCGGAGTGGGATAATCACCTGTGAAGTACCAGTCACCAGGATGGTTGGGAATAGCCTCGCGCATGCCTTCGATTGACTGATATACAATCTTAATGGGAGTTGTTACATTGTCGGGACATAATATCTCTACTATCTTCTTATTTATCTCTTCTACTGTGAAAGGCTCATATATTGCCTTGACACAGTTCTGTATTTCTTCTTTTGGCTTGAGGATTTCCTTCTTACAGTTCTCGTATACTTCGTCAAGAATATTTTCCATGCCACGGTCCTTAAGAAGTTCCACCGTTGCCTTGAACACGCAGAAATCATCCATACGTGCCATATCAATACCATAGAAATCCGGATATCTGATCTGCGGAGAACTGCTGACAATTACAATCTTACGCGGATGCAGACGGTCAAGTATCTTAAGGATACTGTTGCGAAGTGTTGTTCCGCGAACGATACTGTCATCAATGATTACGAGGTTATCCTTGTAAGGAACTACAGATTCGTAAGTGATGTCGTAAACGTGTGAAGCGAGGTCGTTACGAGAGTTGCCTTCAGCAATGAAAGTACGCAGTTTGATATCTTTCCATGCAACCTTTTCTGCACGAATACGCTGACTCATAATGTGCTGAAGTTCGTCGGCCGTAGGCTTATGATCAAGTGCCTGTATCTTCTTTATCTTCTCCTGATTGAGGTAGTTGTTGAAACCTTCCAACATTCCATAGAATGCAACCTCTGCTGTATTAGGAATGAACGAGAATACTGTATTCTCCGTATCATAGTCTACAGTCTTAAGAATCTGTCCTGTAAGATTCTCACCAAGACGCTTTCTTTCCTTATATATGTCACGGTCTGATCCACGACTGAAATAAATTCTCTCAAAAGCACATGCTCTGTTGTCTGCAGCAGGAAGAATCTGTTCGAGAGTGAACATTCCGTTCTTTGTTACGATAAGAGCCTGTCCGGGATTGAGTTCGTGAATATCACCACATTCAAGGTCAAATGTTGTCTGCAGCACGGGGCGTTCGCTGGCAAGAGCAATAATTTCATCGTTCTGATACCAGAATGCAGGACGCAGACCCTTGGGATCGCGCATGGCAAACATCTCACCACTACCAGTGATACCGCATACTACGTAACCGCCATCATAATATTTCATTGATGTGCTGAGTACGTTAGACACCTTGATGTTGTCTTCGATATACTTTGTAAGTTCCTTATTCTTATATCCTTTCTCCTTAGCTTCTTTATAGATACGTTCTGTCTCTCTGTCAAGACGATGACCTAAGTGTTCGAGCATAAGGTAACTGTCACTGAGCACACGGGGACACTGTCCCTGCTGTGTCAGCATCTCGAATACTTCATCAATATTTGTCATATTGAAGTTTCCACAGAGACACAGGTTCTTTGAACGCCAGTTATTACGGCGCAAGAAAGGATGCACATACTGCAGTCCGCTCTTACCTGTAGTAGAATATCTCAAGTGTCCCATGTAAATGTCGCCAGCGAAAGGAAGATATTTCTTTGCATAATCGGCATTTGAAAGAAGTTCAGAAGGAACATTATTGAGTTTTTTATGGACATTACCAAAGATTTCAGTTATTGCATTAGCACCTTCGGCTCTTTCACGAAACATATATTCCGATCCCGGCTCGGTATCGAGGTTAACGCATGCCATACCGGCGCCTTCTTGTCCGCGGTTATGCTCTTTCTCCATCATGAGGTACAGTTTGTTAAGACCGTACATCCATGTACCATATTTCTTCTGATAGTACTCTAACGGTTTGAGCAGCCTTATCATAGCTACGCCGCATTCATGTTTCAGTTCTTCCATATCTAATGTTAATACTTGTTATTTGGTTTTTCTATAATATGAATAGAGGTGTGTAAAACGTTATTTTTAATTTAAAAAACAACTTTTCACACACCTCATACATTATTCTTATATTTTGCTATTTATCAGTCTTTCAATATAGTTACGAGTAACGATGCAACAGAAGTAACGATTCCGATGAACGAGAACCAAATTGTTGTCGATTGTCCAATAGATGAGTTCTTTGCTTTTACTCGGTTGGGCTCTACATAAATTACATCGTTCTGCTGGAGGTAATAATAAGGCGAATTGAAGAGATTCGCATCATTGAGGTCGAGTCGGTGAATTTCTTTCTCGCCATCCGGTTTCTCTCTTACGAGCATTACATTATCACGCTTACCATATATAGTAAGGTCACCTGCCTGTGCAATAGCCTCAAGAACATTAATCTTTTCCTGTGCTACTGGAAATGTACCAGGGCGCTGAACTTCACCAATTACAGTAACCTTATAGCTTGCCATCTTAACAGTAACTACAGGTTTCTCGCTATCTGACATATAAGGTTTGATTTTCTCTGTAATCATATCCTCACACTGTGTCTTTGTAAGTCCGCCAACCTTAATCTTACCGATAATAGGGAAGTTAATTAGGCCATCATTATCAACAAGATAAGTCTGTAAAGAGCCACCCGCATTATTTATATAACCATTGTCCTGAAGAGGATTTGAGACTACAAGATTAAATGGTCTTGAAGCAAGGGGATCTGTCGTACTTACCGTAATTGTAAGAATGTCTTTAGGACGAATGTGTGCATCGTAAAGACCTTTAGACTCTGTCAAACTAACATCATTAGCGTTCTGGAAATACGCTACTTTCTCACTACTGCCACAACCGTTAAGCAATATAACTGCTACTATCATCAGCAATGGCAAAACATATTTTTTCATATAAACAATATATCTTTAAGCACTGCAAAATTAGATTATTTTTTCGAATGTAACAAATATTTAAACATAAAAAAAAATAGTGCCATTTCTTTTAGGTAAAATTGAGTATTAAGAGACTTTCACGCGCGTTATTGTCCGTAAATGTTTTGGCATATGGAAAAAATACGCTATTTTTGCCGTTCGAAAACGAAAAAAAACTTTTTAATGATAAAAAACACTTTTAACACCTTTGTTATGCAACGTTCCAACAAAGTTCTACTAATCTATACCGGAGGTACAATAGGTATGGGATGTAGTGCAAAGACAGGAGCTTTGGAGCCCTTGGACTTTGACCATCTCATCAATCAAATGCCAGAGTTTTCTTTAGTAAGCACTTCTATAGATACTTATCAGTTCACACCTCCTATAGATTCAAGCGATATGTCACCGAGACTTTGGACGGACCTTGTAAACATCATCGCAAAGAACTACGACAATTACGACGGATTCGTAATACTTCATGGAACAGACACCATGTCGTATACAGCTTCTGCCCTCTCATTTATGCTTGAGAATCTTACAAAGCCAGTGGTTCTTACCGGAAGTCAGCTGCCTATCGGTCAGTTAAGAACAGACGGAAAGGAGAACTTAGTGACAAGTATTGAGATTGCCGCAGCTCATAACGAGGACGGAACAGCTAAAGTTCCTGAAGTCTGCGTTTATTTCAACGGCAGTCTGCTGCGAGGCAATCGTTCTACAAAACAGAACTCTGAAGGCTTCTCTGCTTTTGAAAGTTTCAACTACCCTCACCTTGGAACAGCGGGCATCAACGTGGTTTATCACACTAAGAACATCCTCAAGCCGGATTTCACAAAACCAATGATTCCACACACTGAAGTAGACCCTAACGTCATAGTATTTACCCTCTTCCCCGGTATTTCTAAGGAAATCGTACTGCGCACTACAATAAATCCTGCAATACGCTCTATCGTGATGCGTACTTACGGAAGCGGTAACGCTCCAAGATACCCGTGGCTCATGGATATGCTGAAAGAGGCATCCGACCGAGGAGTTACAATCGTTAATATAACACAGTGTATTGCCGGTGCAGTTGAAATGAACCGTTACGACACAGGCATCCAGCTCTGTGAGACAGGCGTCATAAGCGGACATGACAGCACGGTGGAAAGTGCAATAACAAAACTTATCTGTCTGCAGGGACGCTTCAATGATCCTCAGACTATACGCGAGTATATGTCAAGACCCATAGCAGGAGAATTTACGATGGATTAAAAATAATCATGACAAAATATACAGAATGCGGCGATTAAATCGTCGCATTCTTTGTTTATACACTTTGGCACACCTTTTGCATTACGTTTTTCAGACTTAAACAAGACATTAAAACTTAAACAATATGCAAAAAGGAAATATTGGGGTTACAACCGAGAACATATTCCCCGTTATCAAGAAGTTCTTGTATTCTGATCATGAGATTTTCCTCCGCGAAATGGTTTCTAACGCTGTCGATGCTACACAGAAACTGAAGACTCTTGCTTCTAATGGTGACTTCAAGGGCGAGATGGGTGACCTTACCGTTCGTGTTTCACTTGACAAGGAGAATGGTACTCTGACCATTAGCGACCACGGTATAGGAATGACTGCCGAAGAAATTGACAAATACATCAACCAGATTGCTTTCTCGGGCGTTACCGACTTCCTTGATAAATATAAGGACAACGCAAACGCCATAATAGGTCACTTTGGTCTTGGTTTCTATAGTTCTTTCATGGTAAGCAAGAAAGTTGAAATTGTTACCAAGAGTTATAAGGACGGAGCTAAAGGCGTAAAATGGAGCTGCGACGGTTCACCTGAGTATTCTATTGAAGATTGCGACAAGGCTGAAAGAGGTTCTGATATCATTCTCTATATTGATGACGACTGCAAGGAATTCCTCGAAAAGCCACGTATCGAAAGTCTGCTGAACAAATACTGCAAGTTCCTCCCTATTCACATTGCATTCGGCAAGAAAACAGAATGGAAGGACGGCAAGCAGGTGGAGACAGACGAAGATATGATTATTAATGACGTTGAACCGTTATGGACAAAGATGCCAAGTTCTCTGAAGGACGAGGACTACAAAAAGTTCTACGGAACACTCTACCCGATGCATGACGAACCTCTGTTCTGGATTCATCTTAACGTAGACTATCCCTTCAATCTTACAGGTATTCTTTATTTCCCAAGAATTAAATCAAACATCGAACTGCAGCGCAATAAGATTCAGCTGTACTGCAACCAGGTATTCGTTACAGACCAGGTAGAAGGTATCGTTCCTGAGTTCCTTACTCTGCTGCACGGTGTCATAGACTCTCCTGATATTCCTCTGAACGTAAGCCGAAGCTATCTGCAGAGCGATGCTAACGTAAAGAAGATTTCTACTTATATTACAAAGAAAGTTGCCGACAGACTTAACAGCATCTTCAAAGAGAACCGTAAGGAATATGAAGAGAAATGGGACGGACTTAAGTTATTCATCAACTATGGTATGCTGTCACAGGAAGACTTCTACGACAGAGCTAAGGATTTCTCATTGTTGAAAGATACAGAAGGCAAATACTATACATTTGAAGAATATAAGACTCTCATAAAGGATAACCAGACAGACAAAGAGAACCAGTTGGTTTACCTCTATGCTACAGATAAAGAAGAACAGTATACATATATAGAAAATGCTAAGGCTAAAGGTTACAGTGTTCTGATGTTCGACGGACAACTCGACGTTCCTGTTGTTTCTATGCTTGAGCAGAAATTCGGAACATGCCGCTTTACACGTGTAGACTCAGACATCGTAGAACGACTGATACCGAAAGAAGATATTGCCAAGACTTCATTAAGCGACAATGAATCTGCCAATCTGACATCAGCATTTAATTCACAGATGCCTAAACTTGAAAACAAACAATTTATGGTGGATATCCAGAGTCTTGGTGAAAACGGACAGCCCGTTATCATTACACAGAACGAATACATGCGACGCATGAAGGATATCAGTAAGTTCCAGCCGGGAATGGCTTTCTACGGACAGATGCCAGACTCTTACACACTGGTTCTGAACTGTGACCATCCGCTGATTAAGCGTGTCCTCGATGACGAAAAGGCTAAATGTTCTGAAAAACTTAGTCCTGTTGAGAGTGAAATCAAGGCAAAGGAAGCACTTGTAGCTGCATTACAGCAGGAGCAGAACAAGAAGAAGGCTGAAGAAATCACTCAGACAGAAAAGGACGAGAAGGCTGATGCTGAAAAGGCTCTCCGCGAAGAGAAAGACAAGCGCAACAGTATTATTGCCGAATATGCTAAGGACAACAAGGTGGTTCACCAGCTCATTGACTTAGCTCTGCTGCAGAACGGTATGTTGAAGGGTGAGGCCCTGAATGCCTTCCTCAGAAGATCTGTCGAATTAATCTAATAGAAATTTCTTACTAAGAAAATATTAAGGATGTGTTGATTGCGACACATCCTTTTTTTATTTATTCTTTATATATAATAAGGTATAGGAGAATATTTTTTATTTTATGACATCTCTATTAACACCGACATTTTTCTGATATATGACGGATTCTTATTATATTTGCATAATAAGAAAACACAACAGCAGATACAATATGGACAATAAAACATACAGGCAGCTTACTGTTTATAAGGCCAGTGCCGGCAGCGGAAAAACTTTTACCCTGGCATTGGAATACATAAAACTGCTAATAATGAATCCGTCGAGTTACAGAAACATTCTGGCAGTGACTTTTACAAATAAGGCTACGGATGAGATGAAGAACCGTATTCTTTATTTTCTCTACGGTCTGGCAGCAAACCTGAACGATGGTGACGTGGTGACATTCAGAAACATCGTTAAAAAGGAACTTAACATAGATGATGATAAGATAAGTCAGAATGCCAGTCGTGCTATGTATCTGCTGATACACAACTATACTTATTTCAACATAGAGACCATTGACAGTTTCTTCCAGCGTGTACTTAGAAATATGTCGAAAGAATTAGGACTTACTGCCGGACTGCGTCTGGAACTAAACGACAAACAGGTGGAAGAAATGGCAGTGGACAAGCTTATAGACTCTATGGATAAGGACAAGGATCTGCTGACATGGATTACTAAATTTATTTTCGATAACATCGATAACGACAAAAGATGGAACGTTATTGGTGACATCAAGAGATTTGGCAAGAACATTTTTTCTAACGAGACTTATTACAGGAACCGTGAACAACTGAATGCTTTTATGTCTCAAAACAATGGTAAGACTCGTAATGACTTTGTGGACCATCTGATAGAAATGCAGAAAAAGGCACAGGCATTACTGCCTGAAATAAAAAAGGCTTACGACTGTGCCATTGCCGAACACGGCATAGATGAAAAGATTTTCTCACGCGGAACGATTCCTGCTTATTTCAATAAATTCAACCTGCTCACTCCGGATAAGATGGTGGACGAGATTATGAAATCAAAGACCATTGCCACATATTTAGAAGATGTCGGCTTAGATGGTTACGCAGGAATACTGAAAGCTAAGAAAAGTCAAAATGCTGATTTCATAGAAAACATTCTTGCTCCTCTGATCAGGGAATCTGCCGAAACAGCTTACAGGGCTGACAGAAATTATAACAATGCTCATCTTACGTTTAAAAATTTCTATAAACTTGCCCTACTCGACCGCATAGAAAAGAAAATAAAGGAGATAAACAACGAGCAGAATAGTTTTTTACTCTCTGACACACAGAACCTTCTTAGTGAATTCGTAAAAGAAGGCGACTCTCCTTTTATATATGAAAAAACGGGCTCTTTTCTGGAACATATTATGATTGACGAGTTCCAGGATACTGGTACGACACAATGGCGTAACTTTAAAATTCTGTTAGATGACTGTATGGCAAACAGCGATGGAAACAGCAAGACCATAAACAATATGCTTGTGGGTGACGTAAAACAGAGTATTTACAGATGGCGTCAGGGTGACTGGAATATCCTTAACGACATGAAAAGTGACGACGGAATCACAGACGTTACATCTCTTGACACAAACTTCCGTTCACAGAAAAGAATCGTAGACTTTAATAATAGTTTCTTCACCTTTGCAGCTAAATATGAAAAGGATTGTGAAGATTCCGTTCGCAATAACAATAATGCTGATACTGAAAATTTAATATCAACAGACAAGATTACTACTGCATACTCTGATGTGTACCAGAAAGTAAATAAAGAAGGTGATAAAGGTTACGTACGCATAACGCTGCTGCCAAAGGATGACTATGATAAAGCTATGACTGAACAGGTGGAAAAGAGCATTCATGAACTTTTAGACAAGGGTGCTCAACAAAATGACATTGCGATACTTGTTCGTACAAATAAATCAATTCCGGTAATAGCAGAATATTTTGCCAACGACGAGGTGATACGAATAGTATCTGACGAAGCCTTCCGTCTTGACTCTTCATTATCTGTAAACGTCATAATTGCGGTACTGCGACTTCTTTCTAACCCTGACAACAACATAGCACGTGCTTATCTTGCTAAGACATACACAGAAGATATTCTTAGAAAAGAAATTCAGATAGATGACTTCTTATCAGACAAATATCTGCCTGAGAATTTTGAAGAACGTATAAAGACCATATCTACCATGCCTATCCTTGACATGCTGGAAGAAATTTACAGAATGTTCGGTCTGTACAATGTTGAGAAACAGGATGCATTTGTTTGTGCACTTTATGACAGTATAAATGAATTTGTTACCAACAATACTACAGACATTGAGAGTTTCTTGGAAGAATGGGACAATAGTTTACACAGCAAAACAATTCAGAGCAGCAGTTCGGATGGTATACGCATCATGTCAATTCACAAGAGTAAGGGTCTGGAATTTGAGAACGTTATAGTTCCATACTGCGACTGGGATCTGAAAATGCGCTTTAATTCGCTCCTGTGGTGCGAACCGAAAGAAGACGAACTGGCACAGCTCCCTGTAGTTCCGATTAACTGCGAAAAGGCTGCAGCACGTTCGGCATACGCCAACGACTATTTCAACGAAAGTCTGCAAAATACTGTTGACAACCTAAATCTTCTGTATGTGGCATTTACACGTGCCGGCAGAAATCTTATAGTTATAGGAAAAGCTGATGCTCCGACATCTCGTTCTAATGTTCTTCAAAAATTCATCGAATCTACTGGTAAGGAGACATCAGGCAGTAACATTGTTTACGAATATGGTGAACTTACTGATATAGAGCATAAAAAGAAAGAAATTAAGAAATCAGATAATAAGTTTAAACAGCATTACGAATCGGTTCCTATCAAGATAATGCCTGGCAGCATAAAAGCTGAATTCAGACAGAGTAACGCCAGCCGTGACTTCATGGAAGATGAGGAAGATACAAGGATGGAGTGCATTTCACGTGGTAAACTTCTACACAAACTGATGGCATCAATCAGTACTGCCAATGATACTGACAGACAGATTATGCTATTCAAGAACGAGGGACTTATAGAGAATGAGAAAGAGATAAAGGAGATGTTACATTCTATGCTGAACCACCCGATGATAAAGGGATGGTTTGATGGTTCGTGGAAGCTGTTCAACGAATGTGAGATCCTAATGCCTTCGTCCACCGGAGCGATGGAGACCTGCAGACCAGACCGTGTGATGATGAAGGGAAACGAAATTGTTGTTGCCGACTACAAGACTGGTAACGAATATGCTTCTTATCACGATCAGGTAAAGGGCTATATGGATATTCTCCAGACTATGTATCCAAACAAACAAATAAGCGGATATCTGCTTTATCTGGACAAGGCAAATGTGGTAAACGTTAAATAATCGGTGGCTTTTAATTAATGACAGAGACAATGAAAGATTTTCTAAAATATGTTGCAGCCGACCTGTTAAAGAAATTCCATGGTGATTTCTCTGACGTGGCGGTTGTATTTCCAAACAAACGTGCTTCACTTTTCTTAAATACTTATCTTGTTGAAGAGAGTACACGTGCCATGTGGAGTCCGCATTATATTACAATCAGTGATTTGTTCCGAAATCATTCGGAACTCGTAACAGCCGACCGTATTTCGCTTATCTTCGAACTTTATAAGTGTTATCACAATTATATTGAATCTGAAGAAACCATAGACAGTTTCTATAACTGGGGAGAGATAATGCTCGCCGACTTTGATGACATTGACAAGAACATGGCTGATGCAGATGCGGTATTCTCACTGACTCGTGATTTCGGTGAGATGGACAACCTGGATTATCTCTCGGACAAACAAAAACATGACTTAAAAGAGTATTTCAGTAACAGCGCAATAAATAGTAAACTTAAGACTAACTTCAATCATATATATCAGCATCTGGCAGAGATTTATCATGAATTTAATAAAATACTAAAATCAAAAGGACTGGCTTACGAGGGTGCTTTGTATCGTGAGGTGGCTGAGAACTTGGAAAACACCAACTTTAAATATAAAAAATATATTTTTGTAGGATTCAACATGCTGCAAAAGGTTGAGGAGAGTCTTTTCGCACATCTGAAGAATAATGACAAGGCTCTGTTCTACTGGGATTTTGATAAATATTACATATCCCCAAAGAATGGTATGTCGCTTGAGGCTGGTCATTATATTACTCGTAATCTGAAGTTATTCCCCAATGCGCTGCTAAAGACTGAAAGTGACGAGATTTACAATAATCTCAATAATACCGACAGACCGAAAGACGTAAGTATTATATCGGCCACTACCGAAAATGCACAGGCTCGTTATATCACGAAGTGGCTTGACGAGGATAAGATAAAAAGCGGACGTAAGACTGCCATTGTTATGTGCGACGAGATGATGCTTCAGGCAGCAATACACTGTCTGCCTGACAATGAGAGTCTTAAGGTGAATATAACCACTGGTTATCCGCTGCAACAGACTCCTGTAGCATCTTTCGTTTCAGAAATAACGGACCTCATGACAGAGGGGTATGACAACGAAAAAGGTAATTATCTTATGCGTTATGTAATACCTGTACTAAATCATCCGTACACTGCACAGCTTGCTGGAAACACTCATGAAATAGTATCTGAATTTCGCTCTAAGAGTGCTCTCAGAACTACAGCTGAAGAAGTGGCAGGTAATGATGATTTTCTTAAACTGATATTCAACAAGAGGACTATTGGAGACAAGATTTCTACTTATGAAATAACAAGGAATCTGTCTACAATACTTAAATACGTAGCATCGCATTTTAAGGATGAGAGTCCGCTTTATGCGGAATCTTTATTCAGGATGTATACTTTGATACAAGTATTAGGCGATACGCTGGAAAGTTATTCAGACATGGAGATTAACATATCTACATATCGTAAACTTGTAGGACAGATTGTTGCAGCGACTTCTATACCTTTCCATGGTGAACCTATAGACGGAATACAGTTAATGGGTGTATTGGAAACCCGTAACATCGACTTTGATAATATCCTACTGTTATCTTGTAACGAAGGCTGCATGCCTAAAGGTATTAATGACACATCGTTTATTCCATACACCGTAAGAAAAGGTTTCGGACTTACTACTGTAGATCACAAGGTGGATATCTATGCTTATTATTTCTACCGTATGTTACAGAGAGCAAAAAATGTGTCTATTGTTTATAATGCAGCTACGGACGGTACGCACAAAAACGAAATGAGCAGATTTGTTCTGCAGATGATTGTGGAACAGAATCACAACTATCATTTTATGTCGCTTGACACTTCGGTTGACACAACTTGTAAAAAGCCCAATGAAGTTGTAAAGGATGAGGGTATAATGCATAAGTTGAACGATACCAAGGTTATATCTCCTTCGGCCCTTAACACTTATCTGCGATGCGGTCTGCGTTACTACTACAAATACATTGCCGACATCAAGGAACCAGACCAGATTATGTCAGAAAAGGATGTAGACTATCGTACTTTCGGTCTGATATTCCATAAAGCAGCCGAACTGCTATACTGTGACAAAGAGCACAGAGTTTATACAGAATCGAGCATAAAGACAATGGCTACGGAGGCTAACATTCACAGTGTCGTTTCAAAGGCCTTTACAAGTGAGCTGTTTGACGATAAGGCTCCTGAATCTATTGACAGTCTGAATGGTTTGCAGCGTATTTTGTATAATGTTATATGCAGATATATCAGAAATCTTCTTAAAGCAGACATGAAGCGTGCTCCATTTGAAATTGTGGGTACAGAGGCTCGTGTTGAAATGGATATAAGTCTTGCACGAGGAGATCTCAAAATTTCAGGTATTGCCGACCGCATAGATAAGAAAGGCGACGTTACATATATTGTGGATTATAAAACAGGATCTGAACATCTTTCCTCATTTAAGGAAATTAACGACTTGTTTGACCGAACTACAGATGCTGCTTACGACTATTATATACAGACTATACTATACAGTATTGCCATGGCAAAGGAAGAAGGAAGAAAAATTTCTCCTGTACTTCTGTACATAAGTAAATTTATGGAATATGACAGTTACCCGGTATTAGAGATAGGAAAAGTGCCAGTGGAAATAACTAAAGGATGCAGCGAAGCTTCTGATTTCATGAATAATATAACATGTAAGTTGGATGAACTTTTCTCTAATAAGACATCCTTCATCCCTACCGACAATACAGACGAATGTGCGAAATGCCCGTATTATGCTCTGTGCTATGGTAAAGAAAATATAGCAGACTAACCATTTAACACAATAAAACAGAAACGGCGTGCAAGATATAAATCATGCACGCCGTTATTTTATATGTAAATCTTAGATTACTTTACAATCTTCTTGCTTACAGAACCATTGCCGATAATGTAAACACCAGCGGGAACGTTAGAAAGATTGATTGTAAGTTCGCTATTCTGTGCCTCTGTCATCATTACTGTACGACCAGACATGTCTACTACTGTAAACCTGTCACCAACCTTAGCACCTGACACTGTTACGATACCAGCGTTATAGCTGACAGAAACAGAAGATGCAACTGCTACATTTTCGATACCTGAGGTGACACTGCTTTCATAAGGAAGAGGGAAGCCGTTTGCAACACCTTCCTTGATACACCAAGAAGCATCTGCTCTGCCATTATTCAGTTTGTCTACAAAATCCTGTGACTTCATATCAGCTGACAGCATTGCAGTAGCTGTTCTTGAAGTAGCACCGTTTGTATCAGAAGCATAGAAACAGTTTTCTACTTTACAGCTTTCTTCGCCACCGCCCTGGAATACGTTACCAAGACAAACAGCATCTACCTTTTCAATTTCCTGACCGATAATCTCACCTACATTATAGCTGTTTCTTACAATAAGATAATCTTTATCAGGCTTAGTTGCATAATAAGCAATACCTGTACCGCCTACATTTGATACAATAGTTCCAAAGTTTACACAGTCTTCTACTACTGCAGGGTACTCAACGAGAGGCAAGATACCAGCAGCACAGTCTGCATCTGATGTTACATCACCATAGTTTACACATCTTCTGATAAGAGTTCCATCTGCACCTTCAGAAACGCAAGCAATAATACCACTTGCTACACCTCCTTGAACGAAATGTGCAACAACAGTTGTTTCTGATGAGCAATCTTCAATTACAGACTTTGACATCATTGTAAAAGCTATAATACCGGCAGCTCCTAACTTCTCTGCTGTTGCAGTAACGTTTTTACCTGTATGACAATTCTGAATTGTTGAACCAAAACTTACTGCAACGACAGGGGCTACCATACCGTATCCTATAAACGAACTGTCTTCTATACGAATGTTCTTAATTGTTGCCTGCATTACGATACCGAATAATGCAATACCTTGGTTGTAAATACCCATACCTTCATAATCCATTACGAGATTACGAATTGTATAACCACAGCCATCAAATACACCCATAAACATAGTAGGGTCTGCACCATTCAGGTTGTTTCCAATAGGAGCAAAATCCTTTACGCTGCTCATGTCGATGTCATTTGTCATCTTAAAGAACATACCGGCTGAAGAATTTACATTATTTGAAAGTTCCACAAGGTCTTCAGGTTTCGAAATAAGGTAAGGATCTTGTTCAGAACCTGTTCCACCGCTAAATGCACCTGCTCTTGTTTCTGTAACTTGTGCTGGAACATTTTTTACTTCGTTTTCCGCGAATGTCTGAGATAAGCACACAGCCGACATCAGACACATAAATAAAAATTTTTTCATAATAGGTTAATTTTATATTATAGAATGATTATCTAATCTTAGCATCTCTGCTGCACATGCAAAAGTACATATTATAAAATAGTTTCGGGAATATTTTATAAATTAAATAATTAATTCTATATAATAAGTATCACACTACCCTGTTATCCAGCGCAGAAGTCCTAATTCATTAAGGAACACAATAGCAATCGCAATCGGTGCTACATATTTCATAAAGAATACATATGCTCCAAACAAGCGGAATTTAAGTGTTCCCTGATTCGTAAGTTCGTTACGCAGCACTTTCTTGTCTATTCTTGTTCCAACAAACAGACAGATAAATACACCGCTGATAGGCAGCATTATCTTTGCTGTTAGATAATCGAGTGTATCAAATATTGTCATTCCGGCTATCGTATAATCTTTGAGTATACCAAAAGACAATGAACATAACACACCTACTGCAAATACACCTAAGGATACTAAATAGGCTGCTTTTTTACGCGAAACATTAAATTCTTCGTTTACGTATGCTGTTGCAACTTCATGCAGTGATATCGTGGAAGTAAGCGCCGCCATAGCAAGAAGAACATAAAATACTATAGACCATAATGTACTTAATGGTAGGTTCTCAAAAACTCTCGGAAGGGTTATGAATACCAGACTTGCGCCTTCTGTAGGTGCAATATGAAAACTGAATGCGGCAGGGAATATCATAACTCCTGCAAGTATTGCAACAAGTGTATTTATAAGTGTCACCTGCCATACTGTATCGCGCATATCTGTTTCCTTTCCGAAATACGATGAATATGTAATCAAAGCACCCATACCGAGACTGAGTGAGAAGAATGCCTGTCCTAAAGCATTTAATATTATATTAGAATCCAGTTTGCTAAAATCTGGCTTAAACAGATATTCTACTCCTTCCATCGCATTGGGAAGTGTGACCGAACGTACACACATCACTAACAAAATAAGAAATAATAACGGCATCATTATCTTTGAAGCACGCTCTATACCTTTCTCAACTCCAAATGATATTACAGCATGCGTCAGTCCTACAAAGATGGCAGTCCACAATATGGGACGAAATGTACTTGAAGAAAATGATACGAAACCTTCCTTAAAAGTATCTTCCGAACTTGTATCAGCATAAAGATTTCCACTTACAGACTGCCATACATATTCAAGTGTCCAACCTGATATCACTGAATAATAACTCAAAATTAGAAAAGCTGCAAGTACACCGAGATATCCTAACCATTTCCATGATGTACCTGGTGCTAACTTTTTAAACGATCCTACTGCATTGCTTCGCGAATATCGACCGATAAAAAACTCGGTCAGCATCACAGGCATTCCGACAAATACCATAAAAAAGATATACACAAGGAGGAATGCTGCTCCTCCACTCGCTCCAAGCATATAGGGGAAGCGCCATATACTTCCTAAACCTACTGCACATCCTACAGTTGCAAGTATTACTCCCAACTTGCTACCAAAAGTCATTCTGTCGTTTGCCATAATTTTTTTAATTAATGGTTAACGTCAGCTAATATAGTCATTTTGTTCATTCAAAGCAAATATAATAAACAATAATCAACTTTATAATTATCATTTATTTCTTTTTGGCCACAATATATGCTCATAACATATCTTTTTATCATCAAAAATGGAACTATTGTATGTATATTATCGTAAAGATTTTATATGAACAAATAAAAATATCGTACATAAACATTTTTACATGTTGCATGTACGATATTACAATATAAATTTAAATTAGTATTTTTAAATATCAACTTCTTAATTTAGCAAAAAGCCAAAGGAGAATTACTGCACCAATAACAGAAACTATCATTTCTCCTATCCAGCCATAAGCCGCAATGCCTAATAAACCAAATAACCAGCTGCCTACTATACCACCGGCAACACCTATAAATAAATTAACCAGGCATCCGCTACCTTCTCCTTTCTGTATTCTACTTGCTATATATCCTGCGATAATACCACTGATGATTCCACTTATCATATTTTTAAATATTTAGATTCTATATTCTTATAACGTAACATTTTTTAAATTATTTCAATTTATATAATCTGTTTGACAAAATACGAAATATAAATAACGGATGGTAAATTAATACCACCCGTATATTTTTAAACAGACTTTCTAATATTTAGATGAGTACCTTAACAGCTCTGTAACCTTCAATCTTAAGGATATAAAGACCGTGACCTGGAACGATAAATTCATTACCGCTGTTCATCACTACTGTATCAACTAGAATCTTTCCGTTTACATCGCTCAATAACACCTTAGCGCCAGCATATTCTGCAGCATTAATTCTGATTGTATTTCCGATTGTATTTACTTCGAATCTGGGGAATTCTTTCTCAATTTCTTCTACTGCTGTATCTTCACTACCATTATAGCTTAATTGAAGGGCTGCAAACCATACGTTATCAATGATAACCATTTCCCATGAGGCTCTTGTGCTGACACCATTCTTAGTGAGGTAAAGATTCCAATAGAAATCATCTGGAGCATCTTTTTCAAATCCAAAATCCTGAAGTTTCTTATATACGTAAGAAGATGTGGAATTTACATGTTCCCATGCACTGAATAGAGTTGTTGAAGCAACAAGAAGATCATCTCCTTCTGTAAACTGTAGGATAGTTACAGGTGCGTCGAAATTGTTATTATAGAAAACTTCAACCTGCTTAACATACTCAGGATTGTTTTCTATTACATTAGGTGTATGACCTAAATATTCATCAGTAATGTTTGTCGCACCAAATTCTCCAGTCTGTCTTGCTTCAGCGTCTGCACGTGGCGAACCCCATGACATATCAAGCGAAGGCATCTTTACCTGTAGTTCATCGATAACCGTAACCTTAAAGGATTTTTCCATTACAATATTATCTTCATCGAACTGATCCTGAGTACCTGGATATACCGTAGACATACGAAGTGTTAAATTAGCTGTTCCTGCTTTCAATCCTCTGAATACGTTTCCTTCTATCTTTACAACATCTGTGTTGTCTGAAATGTAACGTACACTGAATTTCTTTCCTTCTTTTACAGCTGCATTTACCTTGTCTGAATACTTCTTGATATACATACGATAACCAAGATCCTTGGAAATTGTAATGTCATTAGAAATTAATTCACCTTCGCCCTGAGCGAATGATGAAACAGATGCGAAAAGCACCACCAATAAAAGTAAAAGTTTCTTCATAATAATATTAATTAAAGAGTTAACTTATTAAATTTTTGATACTATTGCAAATATACAACAAATTTTCATGCAATGGTAATAGCAAACAATAATATTATAATTTGAAGGATAAAAAGAGCATATTATAATCAATACAGTAGTAAATATTACACTTTTATTACTAAAAGCCACATTTTACAAACATATCACAAATAAAGCACTAATTTTCTCGTTAAGAAAATAAGTTTATTGAAGACTAAAAATATAATAGCTAAAATTGTTCTCTAGAAATTGTAGACAATATCAACATTAACAAAAAGTCCATATAAAATTTTACTACTACACACATTTGAATAACAAAACAACAAAATACATTGACCTGGAAAAAATAAATTAACTAATTGTGTATGTATATTGTTGATTTACCAAACTCTATACGCTAGAACAACGTTTAATCGTTTAAGATATCAGAAATTTATCAGCCTATATATCCTTTTCTTTATGTATTGTTGTTATAAGCATACATGAGTTTTTTAATACGGATTGTTTTCTACATCCGCATTTTAACCTAATCAACTATTCAACCATAGGATGCTAACATAAACTCTCAATATATATGTATACGTATCAGCTTAAAACACATGTATATATCGATGCTACCATATCATTCTATGACGTGGAATATCATACTGTCGTAAATTTAAGTGGTGCATCCATGCAGTCTTTTGATAAAGAACATATGGTAAGATATGAATGACGGATGAACGTAAAACGTATACCATCGGGAATACGCATTCTTATAGACAAAAAATCTTACTATGAAGGATTTTGTCCTAGAGCTTTGATACGGGAACAAGAAGACGGGGTATTGAAATCACTACTTTACCTGGGACTGAAAGACACCTTCCGGATAAAGCAGGCGACATACAGGCTCAGTAGATAATCAATGGGGATAGCCATATAGCTTAGCGATTCTAAAAA